>NZ_JBHVKJ010000013.1:105058-107558 GCF_042798275.1 Nocardioides sp. NPDC057767
TTGTTGTTTTTGTTGAGGGTTTATGAAAGATAAGCCCTCGGCCTATTAGTACCGGTCGGCTGGGCATCACTGCTGTACACCTCCGGCCTATCAACCCCATAGTCTGTAGGGGGCCTTAACCCATAAAGGGTGGGAAACCTCATCTTGAAACGTGCTTCCCGCTTAGATGCGTTCAGCGGTTATCACTTCCGAACGTAGCCAACCAGCCATGCACCTGGCGGTACAACTGGCACACCAGAGGTTCGTCCATCCCGGTCCTCTCGTACTAGGGACAGCCTTTCTCAAGTTTCCTACGCGCGCGGCGGATAGGGACCGAACTGTCTCACGACGTTCTAAACCCAGCTCGCGTGCCGCTTTAATGGGCGAACAGCCCAACCCTTGGGACCTACTCCAGCCCCAGGATGCGACGAGCCGACATCGAGGTGCCAAACCATCCCGTCGATATGGACTCTTGGGGAAGATCAGCCTGTTATCCCCGGGGTACCTTTTATCCGTTGAGTGACCACGCTTCCACATGCCGTGGCCAGATCACTAGTTCCGACTTTCGTCCCTGCTCGACATGTCTGTCTCACAGTCAAGCTCCCTTGTGCACTTACACTCGCCACCTGATTGCCAACCAGGCTGAGGGAACCTTTGAGCGCCTCCGTTACATTTTAGGAGGCAACCGCCCCAGTTAAACTACCCATCAGGCACTGTCCCTGAACCAGATCATGGTCCGAAGTTAGACATCTAGTACGACCAGAGTGGTATTTCAACGATGACTCCACACACACTGGCGTGTGCGCTTCACAGTCTCCCACCTATCCTACACAAGCCGAACCAAACACCAATACCAAACTATAGTAAAGGTCCCGGGGTCTTTCCGTCCTGCCGCGCGTAACGAGCATCTTTACTCGTAGTGCAATTTCGCCGAGTCCACGGTTGAGACAGCGCCCAAGTCGTTACTCCATTCGTGCAGGTCGGAACTTACCCGACAAGGAATTTCGCTACCTTAGGATGGTTATAGTTACCACCGCCGTTTACTGGGGCTTAAATTCTGAGCTTCGCCGTGAGGCTAACCCGTCCTCTTAACCTTCCAGCACCGGGCAGGAGTCAGTCCGTATACATCGTCTTACAACTTCGCACGGACCTGTGTTTTTAGTAAACAGTCGCTTGGGCCTGGTCTCTGCGGCCCTTCACGCTTCCCCCAGCTAGTGGGTTCACGATCCGGGCCCCCCTTCTCCCGAAGTTACGGGGGCATTTTGCCGAGTTCCTTAACCATGGTTCGCTCGATCGCCTCGGTATTCTCTACCTGATCACCTGAGTCGGTTTGGGGTACGGGCGGCTCATGACTCGCTAGAGGTTTTTCTCGACAGCATAGGATCATCGACTTCACCAAACGGCTCCCCATCACATCTCAGACATACAGAGCCCGGATTTGCCTAGACTCAGTCCTACATGCTTGGCCGGCGACAACCATCGCGCCGGTTCGACTACCTTCCTGCGTCACCCCATCACTTGACTACTACACACTCGGGTCCCATGTTCCACACACACGCCTCACCCCGAAGGGATCGGTCACGTGCGCTTCAGATGGTTAGCATCATGCGCCTCATCATGGGCGTCACTTCGCCGGTACGGGAATATCAACCCGTTGTCCATCGACTACGCCTGTCGGCCTCGCCTTAGGTCCCGACTTACCCAGGGCAGATTAGCTTGACCCTGGAACCCTTGATCAATCGGCGGATGTGTTTCTCACACATCATTCGCTACTCATGCCTGCATTCTCACTCGCGTACCGTCCACCGCTGGATCACTCCGCTGCTTCACCCGATACACGACGCTCCCCTACCCACCCCGGAAAACCGGAGTGCCATAGCTTCGGCGGATAACTTGAGCCCCGCTACATTGTCGGCGCGGAATCACTTGACCAGTGAGCTATTACGCACTCTTTCAAGGGTGGCTGCTTCCAAGCCAACCTCCTGGTTGTCACTGCGACTCCACATCCTTTTCCACTTAGTTACCGCTTAGGGGCCTTAGCTGATGGTCTGGGCTGTTTCCCTCTCGACAATGGAGCTTATCCCCCACTGTCTCACTGCTGCGCTCTCACTTACCGGCATTCGGAGTTTGGCTAACGTCAGTAACCTGGTCGGGCCCATCGGCTATCCAGTGCTCTACCTCCGGCAAGAAACACACAACGCTGCACCTAAATGCATTTCGGGGAGAACCAGCTATCACGAAGTTTGATTGGCCTTTCACCCCTAACCACAGGTCATCCCCTCCATTTTCAACTGAAGTGGGTTCGGTCCTCCACGCCGTCTTACCGGCGCTTCAACCTGCCCATGGCTAGATCACTTCGCTTCGGGTCTAGAGCGCGCGACTCAATCGCCCTATTAGGACTCGCTTTCGCTACGGCTACCCCACACGGGTTAACCTTGCCACACACCGCTAACTCGCAGGCTCATTCTTCAAAAGGCACGCCATCACCCCCACTGCCATAAGGCCGGCCGGGCTCTGACGG
>NZ_JBHVKJ010000014.1:0-102683 GCF_042798275.1 Nocardioides sp. NPDC057767
ACACCCCCACCGCCCCCCCCACCCTTTTGTGTGGGTGTCGCCCCGGGCGGGCCCCCGCCCCCCCCCCACCACCCGTCGTTGTCACTCCGGGTCACTCCGGGTCGACGACCAGGACCTGCGCGGCCCTGACCACCCGGTCACCGATCATGTAGCCCGCCTTGGCGACCAGCTTGACCGAGGTCTCCTCGACCTCCGGGTCGGTGCCCATGTGGCTGAGCGCCTCGTGACGGTTGGGGTCGAATACGTCGCCCGGCTCACCGAACTTCTTCAGACCCAGGTTGGTCACGATCTTCTCGAGCTGGTCGGCCACGGCCTTGAAGCCGCCCTCGACCTCGCCGTGCTCGCGGGCACGGTCGATGGTGTCGAGCACCTCCACGATCGGAGTGAGCACCTTGTAGGTCGCGTTCTGCGAGACCAGCTCGCGGTCACGGTCGACCCGCTTCTTGTAGTTGACGTACTCGGCCTGGAGACGCTGCAGGTCGGTGGTCAGCTCGGCGACGCGCTTGTCGACCTCGTCGGCGGCATCGCCCATGAGGTCCACCTCGCTCTCGTCGTCGATGATCACGTCTACCTCGTCCTCGGTTTCGTCGTCCTCGTCCTTGTCCTCGTCGTCGGTCGACTCCTCGACGGCCTCCTCGTCGGCGGCCTTCGTGTCGGAGCCGGCGTCGGCGGAGTCGTCCGAGTCCGAGGCGTCGCCGTCAGCAGCGTCCACCTCGGAGTCCTCGGTCGACTCCTCGCCAGCCTCTGTCGCAGTGTCGGTCTCGGGCGGCGGGGACTCGGAGGTCGTCTCCTCGACGGCCTCCTCCGCCCCGCCGGGGCGGCGCTTGGTCACTTCTTGTCGCCCTCTTCGCCCTCGACAGGCTCGTCGACGATCTCGGCGTCGACGACGTCGTCGTCGGCCTCGCCGGTGGCACCGGTGGCCCCGCCGGCAGCGGACTGCTCGGCCTCGGCCGCGGCGTACATGGCCGCACCCATCTTCTGCGAGGACTCACCGAGCTTGGTGATCGCGGTCTGGATGGCGTCCTTGTCGGCCTCGGTGTCCTCGAGGACCTTCTTCAGCGCGTCCAGGTCGGCCTGCACCTCGGTCTTCACGTCGTCCGGGACCTTGTCGCCGGAGTCGGTGATGAACTTCTCGGTGGTGTAGACGAGGCTGTCGCCCTGGTTGCGGATCTCGATGGACTCGCGACGCTTGGCGTCCTCCTCCGCGTACTGCTCCGCCTCCTTGACCATGCGGTCGATGTCGTCCTTCGACAGCGCGGAGCCACCGGAGATCGTCATGGACTGCTCGCGGCCCGAGGCCTGGTCCTTGGCGGAGACGTGCACGATGCCGTTGGCGTCGATGTCGAAGGTGACCTCGATCTTCGGCACGCCGCGCGGCGCCGGCGGGAGACCGGTGAGCTCGAAGTTGCCCAGCGGCTGGTTCTCCGACCACATCGGGCGCTCGCCCTGGGCGACCTTGATCTCGACGCTCGGCTGGTTGTCGTCAGCCGTGGTGAAGATCTCGGAACGCTTGGTCGGGATGGTGGTGTTGCGCTCGATCAGGGTGGTGAAGACACCGCCCTTGGTCTCGATGCCGAGGCTCAGCGGGGTGACGTCGAGGAGCAGGACGTCCTTGACCTCGCCCTTCAGGACACCGGCCTGCAGCGCGGCACCCACGGCGACGACCTCGTCGGGGTTGACGCCCTTGTTGGGCTCCTTGCCCCCGAGCAGGCTCTTGACCAGGTCGGTCACGGCGGGCATACGGGTCGAACCACCGACCAGGACGACGTGGTCGATGTCCTTGAGGGCGACACCGGCGTCCTTGAGGACCGACTCGAACGGCTTCTTGGTGCGGTCGAGCAGGTCCGCGGTGATCTTCTGGAACTCAGCCCGGGTCAGGGTCTCCTCGAAGTGGAGGGGACCGGACTCACCGTGGGTGATGTAGGGCAGGTGGATGGAGGTGTTCTGGCTCGAGGAGAGCTCGATCTTCGCCTTCTCGGCGGCCTCCTGGAGGCGCTGCGCGGCGATCTTGTCGGCGGCCAGGTCGACACCGTTGGCGGCCTTGAACTTGTCGACCATCCACTTGACGATCGCGTTGTCCCAGTCGTCACCACCGAGGTGGTTGTCACCGGAGGTCGCCTTCACCTCGACGACACCCTCACCGATCTCGAGCAGGGAGACGTCGAACGTGCCGCCACCGAGGTCGAAGACGAGGATGGTCTGGTCGTCGCCCTTGTCGAGGCCGTAGGCCAGCGCGGCGGCGGTCGGCTCGTTGACGATGCGGGAGACGTTGAGGCCCGCGATCTCACCGGCCTCCTTGGTGGCCTGGCGCTGCGCGTCGGAGAAGTAGGCCGGAACGGTGATCACCGCGTCGGTCACCGTCTCACCGAGGTAGGCCTCGGCGTCGCGCTTGAGCTTCTGCAGGACGAACGCGCTGATCTGCTGCGGCGTGAAGTCCTTGTCGTCGATGGTCACCTTCCAGTCGGTGCCCATGTGACGCTTGACCGACTTGATCGTACGGTCGACGTTGGTGACGGCCTGGCGCTTGGCGACCTCGCCGACCAGCACCTCACCGGACTTGCTGAACGCGACCACGGAAGGCGTCGTACGGGCGCCTTCGGCATTCGCGATGACGGTGGCCTCGCCACCCTCCAGAACCGAGACGACCGAGTTGGTGGTCCCGAGGTCGATACCGACGGCACGTGCCATCTTTGCTACCTCCGCTTGTTGAAGCTGTGTGTATGTGGATCCGGGGAGCCCGGAAGACTGGTTGGTCTGCGCCGACCCCGCGGCTGCTGCCGCCGAGTGTTGCAAACAAGTTGAGTCGGTTCAACTCAACTTCGTTCACTGTCCACAACGAAGACCCTACGCCCCCTATTCCAGCCCGCCGGAATCAGCCCGAGCCGGCTCGTCCTGACCGAAAACCACGCCGAGTCGGCTCGTCATGACGAGCCGACTCGGCGGGATCGGGGATCAGAAGGACGGGATCCAGTCGAAGGTGTCCGGGTTGGGGCCGGAGCGGCCGGACTCGCCCTTGTCGAGGGCCGCGAGGGCGGCGATCTGGTCGGCGCTCAGCTCGAAGTCGAAGATCGCGAGGTTCTCCTCGAGCCGCTCGCGGCGTACGGACTTGGGGAAGACGATGTCGCCGCGGTCGATCTGCCAGCGGAGCAGGACCTGGGCGGGCGACTTGCCGTGCGCGGAGGCGATCTCGGCGACCACCGGGTCGGTGAGCTCGCCTCCGCCCTGGCCGAGCGGCGACCACGCCTCGACCTTCGCACCCTGAGCCAGGGTGGCGGCCCGGGCGGCCTCGTTGGTGAAGTAGGGGTGGACCTCGATCTGGTTGACCGCCGGGGCGACACCGCTGTCGGCGACGATCTTCTCGAGGTGGTCGGGCTGGAAGTTGGAGACGCCGATGGAGGTGGTGAGGCCCTCCTCGCGGAGGCCGACGAGCGCCTCCCACGTCTTCGCGTACGTCCCGTCGTACTGCGTCGGGAGCGGCCAGTGGATCAGGAACAGGTCGACGCGGTCCAGACCGAGCAGCTCCAGGGACTTCTCGAGCGACGCCTTCGCCTTGGCCGGGTCGTGCTGGGAGTTGTTGAGCTTGGTGGTGACGTAGACGTCCTCGCGGGCGAGTCCGGCGCTCTTCAGCGCGGCGCCGACGCCCGCCTCGTTCTGATACATCTGCGCGGTGTCGATGTGTCGGTAGCCGACCTCGAGGGCCTGGCTCACCACCTGCTCGGCCTCGTCCTGGGGGACCTGCCAGACGCCGAGACCGAACTGCGGGATCGAAGTGCCGTCATTGAGCTTGATCGTGGGAACCGTCATGTCCCCATACAACCAACCGGGTCCAGACCTATTCCAGCCTCAGCCGATCGTCACGCTCACCACGTTGGAGAAGGTGCCGGTGTCGATGTCCTTCATCCGGAACTCGTGCTTCCCGGTCCGCCCGGACTGGATGACGGTGGAGAACTGCTGGCCGGTGACCGGTACGTCGGGGATGCCGAACTCCTCCCAGCCCTGACCGTCGTTGCGCTCCAGACGGAGGATGGCACCCTCGCCGCCGGGATAGATCCCGCTGATGTCGATCCGCTCCATCGGCTTCGCCTGGACGGTGCCGACCTGGAGGATGATCTCCTTCTTCGCCGGCTTGTCGTCGGGTGACTTCGACGGCGACGCGCTCGTCGAGGTCGAGGCCGCCTGCTTCTCGGGGGCGCTGGTGGGCGAGGCACGCAGCGTGATCGCCGGACCCGACGCGGTCTTGGTCGGCTTCGGCGACGGAGCGTAGAGCGAGGCGCCCGCACCGGGGTCGGTGGCCTGGTCTCCGGCGGTGTCACCGCCGCCGAGACCCATGATGTTGGCACCGACGAACATCGCGATCCCGACGATCAGCCCCACCCCGACCGCCACCGCTGCGAGCGCCGTGATCCCGGCCACGATCGGGTGCTGTCCGCCCTGCTTCACATCTGCTCCTCAACGTGCCGCCACAACGGTCGCCATCGACTCGTGTGGTGATGGTGACAATTGAGCCACACGTTCACATCGCGCACCAGGAATTCAGCTGATCAGCTGCTGCCTGCGGGCGATCGCGGCCGCCTCGGTGCGGCTCCCGGCCCCCAGCTTCCCGAGGATGTTGGAGACGTGCACGGAGACCGTCTTCGTGGAGATGAACAGCTGCTTGCCGATCTCGCCGTTGCTGCGCCCCGCGGCCACCAGCGTGAGGATCTCGCTCTCGCGCGGCGTCAGCGCCGTCGACGCAGCCGGCTGCTGCTTGACCGCCGTCGCGCCGAGCGACCGCAGCTCGTCGAGCAACGGCTGCAACCCGAGACGCTTGGCGGTCTCCCTGGCCTTGTCGGCGGTCGCCCGTGACGCGGCCACGTCGCCCGTGGCACGCTGGATCGCTGCGTACGTCGTCCGCACGGCGGCCAGGCCAGGAACGTCGCCGTAGGCCTCGACCTGCTGCTCCGCCCGCACCCATGCGGCCAGGAGCGACTCCTGCGGCGGGGCGTCGATGCCAGCCAGCCAGTGGACGCGGAGCACCTCGGCCTCCAGCCGCGCGGTCCAGGCACGGCCCTCCGGGCCCCACTCGCCGGGCTGATACTGCGCGACCACCTGCTCGCCGTCGCTGTGCAACCCGTCGACGGCCTCGACCAGCGCCGGCCACTGCGCCGCCGGGAGCGACGGCAGCATCTGCGCGATCGCCGAGGCGGCCACCACCGCGAGCCGGACCCGGCCGCCGAACCACTCGGTCCAGAACTGGGAGAGGGTCTCGACGGTGTCGGCGTAGACGGAGAAAACGGCGGCGTGGTCTCCGGCACGGCCCGCGGCGACCATCTCCACGGTGGCGCCGTAGAGGGCGATCAGACCCTCCTCGGTCCAGAACGGTCGCAGCGCCCTCGCGGCCTCGCCGACCGACGCTCCGCGGGCCTGCTCCATGATCATCCGCAGCACGTCGAGCAGCGCGACCGGGATCGGCGGCGCGTCGGGCAGGTTGCCGTCGCTCAGCGCCAGCGCCTCGTCCCACTCCCCCAGGACCATCTGGATCCGGACCATGTCGGCACGGGCCGCGGCGACGTAGGGCGACCACTGCAGCGACTCGCCGCCGGCGTCGTCGACCACCGCCCGGAACCACGTCAGTGCCTCCGCGTAGTCGCCCGCCTCGTCGTAGGAGCGGCCGAGCGCGAACATCCCCCGGCTGACCGCGTGCGTCGACCCGACGCGGCGCGCCTGCTCGATCGTCTCGCGCAGCACCTGTCGGAAGCCCTCGACCTTGTCGCCGGCACCGCGGCCGGTGCGGACCTTGAGCATGGACAGGCTGGTGGCGATGTCGGAGGCAAGCTTGGAGAGGCTGTGGCGCTCGGCGATCTCGATGCCCTCCAGGCCGACGGCCTCTGCCTCCTCGCTGCGGCGGAACATGACCAGCGTGCGGGTGCGGGCGGCGAGAACCGCGCACCTGACCTTCGGCTCGGCGTCGTCGGGAAGCGCGTCCATCGCGTCGCGGGAGTGGGTGAGCGGGTCTCCGTTCTCCGTGAGGAGCGCGGCCTCGGCCCTGGTCGCCAGGAGCAGCGCCCGGCCCACGGACGGCCCGACCGGGATGGCGTCGAGCCGCTCGGCCAAGATCGCGTCGGCGCGCGCAGGCAGCCCCGCGAGGATGAGGGTGTCGGCCGCACGCTCGTAGACCCGGTCGAGGTTGACCGCCGCCGCCTGGGTGACCTTCGGGTCGGCCGCGAGACCGAGCGCCTTCTCGTAGTGGTGGGCGGCCTCGCCCACGCCGCTGACGTTGCGGGCCTCCTCGGCCGCGGCGATGCGGGCGCGCAGCGCGGTCGCGAGGTCGCCGGCGTGCTTGGCGTGCAGCGCGAGCTCGGCGGCCGCGCCCAGTCCGGGCGTCTCCTTCAGCACCTCGGCGAACCTGGCGTGCAGGCGCACCCGCTCGCCGGGCAGCAGATCGTCGTAGACCGCCTCGGCGAGCAGCGCGTGGCGGAACGTGTAGCGCGAGCCGGTCGGCTCCAGCACCTTCTGCTCGACCGCGGTGCGCAGCGCGTCGTCGAGTTCGTCGGTCTTCATCTCGGTCACCGCGGCGAGCAGCTCGTGGGTGACGCGGCGGCCGGCGATGCTGGCGGTCCGGACCACGCTCCTGGCTGCCCCGTCGAGCCGGTCCAGACGCACCAGGAGCAGGTCGGCGAGGTCGACCGGGAGGTCCTCGTCGCAGCCGGCCTGGACCAGCTCCTCGACGAAGAAGGCGTTGCCCTCCGCGCGGCGTACGACCCGCTCGGCGTCGACCTTGCCGGGAGCCAGCTCGTGGACCAGCAGGCGCACCGACTCGTCGGAGAGCGGCTCGAGCACGATCCGCTCGACGTCGGGCAGCCGTCCCCACTCGCCCACCTGGCGGCGCAGCGGATGCCGGCGGTGGATGTCGTCGGCCCGGTAGGACGCGACCATCGCGACCGGGCCGTCGTAGGGACGAGTGAAGAGGTAGGTCAGCAGGTCGCGGGTGGACTGGTCGGCCCAGTGGGTGTCCTCGACCACGACCAGCAGCGGCGCCTTCTCGGCGGCCGCCTCGAAGAGGGTGTGCACGGCGTCGAAGAGCTGACCCCGGTCGGTGCCGGGCGCGGCGGCGCCCTGGTTGGCGCCCATCACGCGGCGTACGGGCCTGAGCCTGGCCAGCGCGGGATAGTCGGCCGCCACCCGCTCGACGACGTCGGGAAGGTCGGCGACGATACGGTCGAGGATCTCCGAGAACGGCATGTAGGCCACGGCGCTCTCGCCGAAGTCGACGCAGTGCCCGGCGTGCACCTGCCAGCCGTCGGTCACCGCTCTGTCGCGCAGGGCGGTGAGCAGGCGCGTCTTACCGACGCCGGCGTCACCGGCGAGGAGCACATGCTGGCGTCGAGCATCCGTCGAGGCGACTCCGAGCAGCCCGGTGAGGGTCTGCAACTCCGAGTCGCGACCTACGAAGGACCGAGCACTTTGCGCCATGTCCCCTATCATCGCGCCTCCGGGCCCGGGATTCTCCCGCATTACCGACCTCCGAGAGCTCAGTTGTGTATCGAGTCCATCCGGCGCGGACGACGGCGCCTCACCTGGCGGGCGAGACGGTCGGCCGCGGCCGCGCGGCGAATGCTCTGCTGGCGGTACGCCACCTCGGCGTCGTAGCTGATCTGGTTGCTGTACGTCATGCATCCAGACTCGGCTCCTGAGGTAGCACCACGCATGGGGCGGCTGCCTTAGGCGTACGTCAGGGGTGCCTCAGGAGGCCGTGATCCGCATCACTCCACGAGCCCACGGCGCCGTCCGATGGCCGCAGCCTCGGTGCGCCCGGAGGCGCCGAGCTTGGCCAGGATGTTGGAGACATGCACCGAGACGGTCTTGGTGGAGATGAACAGCTGCTTGCCGATCTCGCCGTTGCTCCTCCCGGCCGCGACGAGCGCGAGGATCTCGCTCTCGCGCGCGGTCAGCTGGCCGGAGGGACCGGCTGCGGACCGCAGCGGCGTGGTGCCGAGGGTGAGCAGGTGGTCCAGGAGCGGCTGGGCACCGAGCCGCTTCGCGGACTCCCTGGCCAGGTCGATCAGCTCGCGCGCACCGGCGGTGTCACCACCGGCACGGAGGATCTCGGCGAGCCGGGCGCGGGACCAGGCCAGCTCGTGGACGTGCGGGAAGGCCGTGAAGGCAGCGACGCTCGCCTGCCACGCGTCGACCAGCTCGGCCTGGTCCGGCACGGCGATGCCGGCCAGCCAGTGGGCGCGGAGCCCCTCGGCCCGCAGCCGCGCCGACCACGCCTGACCCTCCAGCCCCCAGGGCTGCTTCGACCGGGTGGGCCGCGTGCCCTTCTCGATGATGCGGTCGACCCGCGCCATCACGTCGGGGCGCTCACCCGCGGGAAGAGCCGGGATCGCCGCGCTGATCGCACCGACGGCGATCGCCGCGAGCCGGGCGTGGGCGCCGAACCACTTCCCCCAGCCGGCGGTGAGGGCCGCGACGCCGGCCTCGTAGGCCTCGACGACCGCGTCCACCTCCCCACGAGCACCGGCGGCCCTGATCTCCACCGGCACCGATTCGCTGGCGGTGGCCACCTCCTGCTTCCACGTCGGCCGCAGTCGCCGTGCCTCCGCGCCGAGATCGGCGCCGCGGGCCTGCTCGATCATCAGCCGCTTGGACTCCAGCCACGGCCACAGCGCCGGCGGGATGCCGTACGCGTCGGTGAGCGCGAGCGCCTCGTCCCAGCGACCGACGGTGTGGAGATAGTCGAGCCACGCGATGCGAGCGTCGAACGAGTAGGGCGCCCACGGGACGCCCCGCTCCACGCCGAGCTCGAAGGCACTGCGGTAGGTCTCGCCCGCCTCGTCGAGCCGGTCGGCGGCGTCGAGGGCGAAGCCGAGCTGGATCCGCCCACGCAGCTCCGGGTGGAGCGCGCCGACCCTGGCCGCCCTGGCCACGGCCTCGCGCAGCGGCTCGATCCAGGCCTGCGGCGGGCGGCCCCACGAACCGGCCAGCGTCACCGCCACCTCCGCGGCCAGCCCGGTCCGGCCGAGCTCCTCGGCCAGCGCCAGCGCCTCCCGGCCGGCTCTCTCGGCGTCGGCGTGACGGCGGGCGATCATCAGCTCCCGGGCGTACGCCGCGAGCAGCCGCGCGCGCACGATCGGCGGCGCGTCCTCGGGAAGCTCGGCCATCGCCGCCTCCGCGAGCTCCCCCACCCGGACGTCGTTGACGTAGGCGAAGCTGGTCTCGATCTCGACCGTCATCAGCTGCGCGCGCCAGAGGCCGGGCGCGTCGACCGGAAGCGATTCCCGCTGTTCACGGGCAAGTTTCCCGGCACGGTCGGCGTGCCCGGCGGCCACCATCGCATCGCTGGCCTTGACCACCAGATCGACGAGTCGCTGGGTGTCGTGGTCGGAGCCGGTCCGGCCGGCGAGCAAGGCGATCGCCTGCTGATAGTGCTGAGAGGCCTCGTCGGGGCCACCGGTGGCCGCGGCCTCGTCACCGGCCGCGATCCCGGCGCTGAGCGCGGTCTCGTGATCGCCGGCAAGGCGAGCGTGGCGCGCGAGACCTGCCGCGCTGCCGGTGGTGAGGTCACTCGTCAACGCCTGGACATAGCGCTGATGGAGCCGGACCCGCTCGCCCGGGAGCAGGTCGTCATAGACCGCCTCGCCGAGCAGGGCGTGCCGGAAGATGTAGTAGCCGTCCTCACGCGGCACCAGGATGGCGCGCTCGATCGCCTGCCTCAGCCCGGCGTCGAGCGTGGCGCGGTCGAGTCCGGCGACGGCCTCGAGGAGGGCGTCGCTGACATCGCGACCGGCCGCGCTGGCGGTGTCGACCACCTCGCGCGCGGTCGCGTCGAGTTGCTCCAGCCTGATCAGGAGCAGGTCGGCGAGGTCCCAGGGAAGCTCGTCGGCGCCCGCGGCCTGGACCAGCTCCTCGACGAAGAAGGCGTTGCCGTCGGCGCGGCGTACGACGCTCTCGACATCGATCTCCTCGGCGAGCTGACCGGAGAGCTCGCCGACCAGGATGCGTACGTCATCGTCCGAGAGCCGCCCCAGATGGAACCGCTCGACCGACGGCAGCCGGGTCCACTCGGCGAGCTGGCGGCGCAGCGGGTGGCGGCGGTGGAGGTCGTCGGCGCGGTAGGACGCGACCATCGTCACCGGCCCGTCGAAGGGCCGGGTGAACAGGAAGGTCAGCAGGTCGCGGGTGGACTGGTCGGCCCAGTGGGTGTCCTCGACCACGACCAGCACCGGCGCCTTCTCGGCCGCGTGCTCCAGGAGCGCATGGATCGCGGCGAAGAGGTTGCCCCGGTCGAGCGCCTCCTGGACGGCGGTGTCAGCCCCGCCGAGCACACGAGCGACGGGCGCCATCCGCAGGAGCGCCGGATGCACGTCGGCGACCTGCGCGACCACGTCGGGCAGCGCGGTGGTGATGTTGTCGAGGATCTCGGTGAAGGGGAGGTAGGCCTCGGCGCTGTCGCCGAAGTCGAGACAGTGACCGACCAGCACCTGCCTGCCGTCCCCGGCGGCGCGGGCACGGAGCTCGCGCAGGATCCGGGTCTTCCCGACACCGGCGTCACCGGCGAGGAGGACGTGCCTGCTCGCCCCCGGCTTCGCGGTGCCATGCGGACCGACCAGCCCCACCAGGCTCGTCAGGGTCTCCAGGTCCGCGTCGCGGCCGACCAGCCTCTCGGCACTCTGCGCCATGGGCGCAATCATCGCGCCATCGGACAACACCGTGTCGGCCCAGGGGTCGAAATCGCCGTGCCCCGGACATGGAACAACGCCGAGCCGGATCTCTCCTGCTCGGCGTTGTGGGTCCCGCGCCCGCATCTCAGCGGGTGCGGTTGCGTCGGGTCGGACGAGCCTCACTGGCCCGCTGGCGCCTGGCCAGGTCCTTCTGGATCTGCTGGCGGCGGTACTTGACCTCTGCTTCGTAACCTACGGTGCTGTACATCTCGATCTCCTGGCTTCGTTGCCCTCTCGGGCTGTCCTGCTGACATCGAGAAGACTCCTCCGCTGAGGTAGGTGCCCGGATCGGTCGCGCGCCCTACTTTCCGACCTCAGCCCCGGCCCGACCGCCTTAGACGAGAGACTGGGCCTATGGAGTTCTCCGAGGTCGTACGTCGCCGCAAGATGGTCCGCAGCTACACCAGCGATCCGGTCGACCCTGAGGTGATCGACAAGATCCTGCACAACGCCACCCGAGCGCCCTCGGCGGGCTTCTCCCAGGGGTGGGCCTTCCTCGTGCTGGACACCCCCGAGGACGTACGCCGCTACTGGGAGGCCACCGCCGACGTGACCGACCCCGACAGGTGGCTGACCGGGATGATGACGGCCCCGGTGATCGTGATCCCGTGCTCCTCCAAGGCCGCCTACCTGGACCGCTACGCCGAGCCCGACAAGGGCTGGACCGACCGCGACGAAGCCCACTGGCCGATGCCGTTCTGGCACATGGACACCGCGATGGCGACCATGCTGATCCTGCAGACGGTGGTCGACGAGGGCCTCGGCGCGCTCTACTTCGGCATCCCGCCGGAGTCCGACGCCGCGGTCCGCAAGGCGTTCGACATCCCCGACGACTTCGACCCCATCGGCGCCGTCACCATCGGCCACCCCGCCTCCGGCGGCGCCAAGGGCTCCCCCACCCGCCGGAAGCGGGCCCCGCTCGAGGAGGTCGTTCACCGCGGGCGGTGGTGAGGGGGGGTGGATGTTCGTCTAGGTATGCAGACGAGCATCCACTTCCCTAGCGGAGTTCCGCGAGGGGAGTGACGGTTCGGCTGCGTACCTAGACCAACATCCCGCGGGCCGCTGACCATCCACATAAGCCTCTCGCGCACGAGTTATCCACACGCGCACGGGTCGGGCTGGAAAAGCAGTCCCATCCGGGCGACGGTCGGGCCATGGATGAACTGGACCTTGCCGTCGAACGAGCCGGCTTCTTCACGACACAACACGCCAAGGCGGCGGGATACGCCGACCGCGAGATCACAAAGATGGTTCGACGCAAGGAGTGGCACCGGATCAGACGGGGCGCCTACGCCTCGGCGGCCGCATGGGCGGAACTCGACGACGTCGGCCGTCACCGCGTGCGCTCCAGCGCCGTGCTCCACGCGCTCGGGCCGAATGTTGCGTTGAGCCATGCGTCAGGCGTCGTACGCCACGACATCGACCTCTGGCGGGTCCCGCTCGACCGCGTGCACGTCACCCGGCTCGACGGAGGCCCGGGCCGGATCGAGGGTGACGTTGTGCACCATGAAGTTCACCGGTCACGACGACATCATCGAGGTGGAAGGTCAGCGGGTGGTGCGCCCGGAACGGTGCGTACTCGAGACAGCATCACGCATCGACACCGAGGCAGCATGGTGTCTGCTCGACTCAGGTCTGCGGAGCAAGAGGTTCAACCGGGAACAGCTCGACGCGGCATACTCGATCATGGAGCATTGGCCCTTCATGCGTCGTGTGGGGACGGTGCTGCCCTACGCCGACGGGCGGTCAGGCTCGGTCGGTGAGTCGCGAGGCACGGCGATGTTCAAACGCTACGGCGTCCCCCGGCCCCTCCTGCAGTATGAAGTGCGCCGCCCCGACGGCACGCTCGCAGGCATCACGGACTGGGCATGGCCGCAATACGGGCTACTCGGCGAGTTCGACGGAAAGGTCAAGTACGGCAGGCTGCTCGAGCCTGGCCAGAACCCGGGTGACGTGGTGTTCGAGGAGAAGCGCCGAGAGGACGAGCTGCGCGAGCTGACCAGGTCGGCGATGATCCGATTCATCTGGTCCGACTACGACCGCCCCGCCGAGTCGATCGAACGGCTCTTTCGGGCGATGCGCCGGGCGGGGTGATCCGGGTGGATGTTCGTCTAGGTACGCAGACGAACCATCACTCCCCTCGTGGAGCTCCGCTTGGGAAGTGGATGCTCCGCTGCATACCTGGATGAACATCCACTCCACGAGCCGCAGCCGAGTCCGGCGTACGGATGTGGGAGACCGCCATCGCGAGGTCGGCCAGCCGAGGAGCCGCGATGTTGAGGATCTCGAAGACGGAGCCGAACGCGCCGTCGACCGTCACCGGCCGGTCCTCGAGCGCTCGCACGACCCGCTCGGCGCACTCCTCGGGACTCTCGCCGCGGCCCTCGTACTCCGCGGTCGGCGCGATCATCGGCGTGCGCACGATGGCGACGCGCATGTTGGTGCAGGTCACGTTGTCGAAGTAGGCCTCGCGGCTCAGGATCCGCCCGAACACGTCGAGCGCCGACTTCGCGGCGATGTAGGCGGCGAACTTGGGTGCCTTGATCTGGTTGCCCCAGGTGACGATGTTGACCACGTGGCCGAACCGCTGCGCCCGCATCGCCGGCAGCAGCCCCATCGTGAGCCGCACCGCACCGAAGTAGTTGACCGCCATCATCCGCTCGAAGTCGTGGAAGCGGTCGTGGGTCAGCTCCAGCGACCGCCGGATAGACCGGCCCGCGTTGTTGACCAGGTAGTCGACCGCGCCGTGCTCGACCAGCAGCCGCTCCACCAGAGCGTCGATCGAGTCGCCGTCTGCCATGTCGACGAGGTAGGTCGAGGCCCGCCCGCCGCTCTCCTCGATCGTCTTCCGCACACGCTCGAGCTCATCGGCCCGACGGGCGGCCAGGATGACGTGCGCGCCGCGTCGCGCTGCGGCGTACGCAGTGGCCTCACCGATCCCCGAGCTGGCGCCCGTGATCAGCACGGTGCGGCCGGCCAGCGGGCTGGGACCTCCGGTCACCGCCCGAATCGTGCGGGCGACGCGGGCGCGGGGAGTCTGCAGGAGCGGGAGCGAGAGGATGCTGACCACACCTGCACCCTAGGGCCTCAGGAGCGCACCGGCGCGTAGCGGAGGTCGACCTCCAGGTGCGGATCGTCGCCGATGAGGTTGTGCAGCCGGATCGGCTCGCCGCCAGGATTGTCGTAGAGGCGGATGCCGTCGCCCAGGAGGACCGGCGCGACGTGCAGGTCGATCTGGTCGATCAGGCCGCGTTCGAGGAGCTGGCGGCCGATGCGATGTCCTGAGCTTGTCGAAGGGTCGGCGGAATGGACCTCGACGTTCTTACCGGCGGCAGCCTCGACCGCGATCCGCAGCGCCTCCCCGACATCGCAGCTGAGGAAGGTGACGTGCTCCTGCGGCCGGGCGTCCTCGGGATGGTGGGTCAAGATGAAGACCGGACCCTGCCAGTCCCCGTACGGCATCGCGTCAGGGTAGGCGTCGTGACCGTTGCGCCCTCCCAGGACGGCGCCGAGCTGCGAGGAGTACGCCTCCACGACCCCGGGCGGGCCGGTGACGCCTTTCAACCACGCCATTCCCGGCTCGCGGCCGTCGACGAACCCGTCGAGCGACATGGAGAAGTGCCACAGCACGGTGCTGCCCATCACGAGACCTGCTTCCGGTCGAAGGTGACGTGGGTGACGCCGCTCGGCGTGGTGGTCGAGGCCACCTCGTAGCCGTCCTCCAGCGCCTCCAACCCGTCCCACAGCCGTACGCCACGACCCAGGACGATCGGGACGACGGCGACGTGCAGGTGGTCGACGAGGCCGGCCGCCAGGTAGTCCCGGAGCGAGGAAGGGCCACCGCCGATGCGTACGTCCTGACCGGCTGCCGCCTCCTGGGCCTCGGCCAGCACCTCCTCGATGGGGGCGTTGCGGAAGTGGAAGACGGTGCCACCCTTCATCTCGATCGTTTTGCGGGGCTGGTGGGTCAGGACGAAGGTCGGGGTGTGGAACGGCGGCTCCTCGCCCCACCAGCCGGTCCAGTCGGCGTCGTCCTGCCATCCCGGAGGACCGAACTTGCCGGCGCCCATGATCTCGGCGCCGATGCCCTCCCAGGCGCGCGCGGCGAAGGCGTCGTCCGGATCGGCGGCCGGGTCGACCTCCATCCGCTCTCGGTGTCCGGTAGCGCCCTGGAAGGTCCTGGTCGGGAAGAACCACTCCATCAACCGCATGCCGGCGTGGCCGAACGGCGCTTCGAGACTCAGGCCCTCGCCGGTGGCAAAGCCGTCCAGCGAGATGCCGATGTTGTGAGCACGTACGAGTGACATGTCGATCTCCCTCGACTCAGAGTGATTGCACTTTGCAATCACTGCGGTCGAGAGTAGACTCAGCGATTGCAGATTGCAACCACTATTTCCGAGTGCAGGAGACACCGAGTGAGCGAGCCCAGATCGGGGTGTCCGATCAACGCAGCCGTGGAGGTCTTCGGGGACCCCTGGTCGGTGATCGTGCTGCGCGATGTGATGTTCGGGAACCGTCGCCACTTCCGCGAGCTGCTCAGCAGCTCCGAAGAGGGCATCGCCTCCAACATCCTCAGCAGCCGGCTGAAGAAGCTCGTCGACGGCGGCCTGCTCACCAAGGAGGAGGCCGGTCGCGGCCAGAAGGCTGCCTATGCGCTGACCGAGGCGGGCATCCAGACGCTGCCGATCATGGTCGCCCTCGGCAACTGGGGACTCGCCCATCGCGACGGCACCCGGCAGCTCCGGGTTCGCGCCGAGCTGCTGCGCGACGCCGGCCCCGAGATGGTGCAGTCGTTCATGGACGAGCTGCGCGAGCTCCACCTCGGCACGCCCCGGCCCGACCCGGACGCCCCGCGGGCGAGCGAGCAGCTCGCCGCGGCGTACGAGGCGGCGATGGGCGGCTGAGTTCGAGGCGCATGTTCGTCTAGGTATGCAGCCGAACCATCGCTTCCCCCGTGGAGTTCCACCAGGGAAGTGACTGCTCGGCTACATACCTAGACGAACATCCCCCCGGCAAACCTCACCTCTCCTTAGCGTGCAGCTTCAACTTCGAGATCTGAGTCTTCAGCTCATCGAGGAAGAGTGCCCGGATGCTCTCGGTGTCCAGGGCCCCGTTGACGCCGCGGAGCTTGCCCTCGCCGAGCTTGATGCAGACGGCCGACCAAGCGGCGCCGATGGCTCCGGTGAAGCCCGCGGCGACGGTGGCGTTGATCGCGCCGCCGCCGACGGTGCCGAAGCCGGGGACCATCTTGAGCAGGTTGCCGGCCACGGTGCGGCCGGCCTGGGTGGCGGCCGCAGTCGCGGCGATCGAGGCCATCGCGGCCTTGTCGACCTCGATGCCGTAGATCGCCGAGATGCGCGCCATCATGCCGAGCTGGATCGGCACCAGGACGACCGCGTCGGAGAACGGTATCGGGGTGGCGCCGGCGGCCCCGGCCGCGGTCGCGGCACCCGCGATCACCGTGTTCGCCTGGTCCTGCTTCCGCTTGAGATCCACCCTCTGCGCCGCGGTGAGGGCATCCTCGACCCCTGCAGGCGCGCATCGAAAGGTGGCATCGACGAGCTCCTGCAGGCCGTGGACCTGCTGGCCGGAGAAGTCGTCGGCCTTGGCGTTGGTCAGGTAGACACGCGCGCCGTGCACGGGCAGCCCGCGCGCGTCGATCTGCTGGGCGAACTCGACGGCGTCCGGGTGGTAGGCCCCGGTCGGCGAGGTCGGCACCTGGGTCATCACCAGCACGACCGGCAGGCCCAGGTCGGCGAGCTTCTGGATGAACGCGGCCTCGGTGTCCTCGAAGCGGCGGTCGGCGAAACGTACGGCATACCAGGCGACGTGGATCTGCTCGGACTGCGGCTTGCGGCGCCGTTCCTGGATGAGCTTCGCCAGATCGCGGATCACCCGGTCGCCCTCGATCCCGATCTCCAGGCCCTGGGTGTCGAGCAGCCCGAAGAAGCCGCTGGTGTGCAGGTAGAGCGTCGACTCCTTCGTCACCGGCTCGCCGATCCCGGTCTTCGCCACCTCCGCTCCGAAGACGGCGTTGACCAGCGTGGACTTGCCGACGCCCGTCTTGCCGAAGACAGCCAGGTTGAACCGGCCGATCTCCTTGGCCGACTCGGCGTACCTCTTGTGGAACTCGTCCTTGAACCAGCCGTCGGATGCGAAGTTGTTCACGTCGAGCAAGAATGCCAGCCGGCACCGACGAATTGTCGTGGCCGCGCGCTCCGAGGAGGAATAGCGTTCCGACATGAGATCTCGGTCCCGCCTCGCGTACGTTGCCGCCCTCGCCGCCGCGGCCGCCCTGATCGCGCCCACGACCCCGGTCCACGCGGCCGAGCCCGAGACCCGGCCCACCGATGTCACCCTCACCCGGTGGAACAGCCTCGAGGACTTCGCGAAGGGCAGGTCGAGCAACCTGCGCCCCGACCGGCACGGCACCCTCCGGATCGGCCAGGGCAGCGAGACGAGGACCTACATCGACCCGTTCGGGGACGGCTCGGCGAGGACGTACGAGCTCGGCACCTGGACCTCACCCGTGGTCAGGACCGGGTACGCGATCGACGAGTCGATCACCTCGTGGGACGTCGACACCCCGACCGGCACCTGGGCCGAGATCCGGTTCCGCGGACGCAAGGACGACGGCACCTGGACGAAGTGGTTCGTGATGGGTCGTTGGACCGCCGGCGACGACTTCGCGGCCGGCGACATCCACCGCACGTCCGTCGAGGGACAGAGCGACACCGACGCGGCGCTCTACACCGACACCTACGTGGCCCGGACCGGCAAGGAGCCCGAGGCGTTCCAGACCCGGGTCACCCTGCTGCGCCCCGCGGGCGCGACCGCCTCCCCCAGCCTGCGATCGGTCTCGACGCTGACCAACGAATACCTGCCCGACTCCGCCTACCCCGGGACGAGCACGCCGACCCTCGACGACGCGATCGACCTCGGTGTCCCGCCGTTCAGCCAGAACATCCATCGCGGCGAATACCCGGAGTTCGGCGGCGGTGGCCAGGTCTGGTGCTCCCCGACGTCGACGACGATGGTGCAGTACCACTGGGGTCACGAGGTCCCGGCGGGAGAGCTGGAGGACATCGAGGCGCCGAACGGCGACCCGCAGGTCGCCTACGCCGCGATCAACACCTGGGACTACGCCTACGAGGGTGCCGGCAACTGGCCGTTCAACACCGCCTACGCCGGCCGGTGGGGCCTGGACGGGGTCGTGACCCGGCTGCGTTCGCTGGCCGAGGCCGAGACCCTGGTGGCGGCCGGCTTCCCGCTGGTGGTCTCGGCCAGCTGGGAGCGCGAGGAGATGCCGGAGGCCGGCTACGGCACCGACGGCCACCTGCTGGTCATCGGTGGCTTCACCGCCGCGGGCGACCCGATCGTCTACGACCCCAACCACGCCTCCAACGACGAGGTGCGCAACGTCTACACCCGTGAGAACTTCGAGCGGGTCTGGCAGACCTCCACCGATGGGATCACCTACGTCATCCACCCGCGCGACGTGCAGCTGCCCGGGAGCGCCACAAACTGGTGACGGAGTCGCCGTCCGGGCCATCCGCACCACCCGGGAACGACTAGGTTTCCGGATATGACACTCGACCCCGTTGCCGCTCTTCAGGCCGCACTTCGGGCCCCGACCGTCAACGACGGCACGGGTGCGGAGAAGATGGCGTTCGAGCAGCTCCACGAGGCGCTGCGCGAGCACTTCCCACAGCTGCACTCCGCCCTCGAGCTCACCCCGGTCGGCAGGCACGGGCTCCTCTTCCGCTGGACCGGCGCCTCGGCGGACAAGCCGATCGTCCTGATGGCCCACCAGGACGTCGTCCCGATCGCGGGCGAGTGGACCCACGACCCGTTCGGCGGCGAGATCGTCGACGGGGTGATCCACGGGCGCGGCACGCTCGACGACAAGGGCCAGCTCGTGGCCATCTGCGCCGCGGTCGAGGGGCTCCTCGTGGAGGGGTTCACGCCTGCGTACGACGTGTGGTTGTCGTTCGGCTCCGACGAGGAGACGACCGGCGAGGCCGCGCGGGCGGCCGTCGAGGAGCTGCGGACGCAGGGGGTCGAGCCGTGGTTCGTGCTCGACGAGGGCGGCGCGGTCGCGTTCGACGCCTTTCCCACCATCACCGCGCCGGTCGGCGTCGTCGGCGTCGCCGAGAAGGGCACCACCGACGTACGCCTCCGGGTCACCGGCGACGGCGGCCACTCCTCCACGCCACGACGGAACGGGCCGACCGCGCGACTGGCCCGCGCGATCACCCGGCTCGACCGGATGTCGATGCCGGTGCAGCTGCCGGTGCCGACGGTCGAGATGTTCGAGCGGATCGCCCCGTACGCCGCCAAGCCCCTGCAGCCCGTGCTGGCGAACGCCGGCAGGCTGGCCCCGGCGCTGGCCCGGCTGCTGACGCGGCTCGGGCCGGAGCCCGCCGCACTGACCCGCACCACTGTCGCGATCACGACGCTCGAGGGCAGCCCGGCGGCCAACGTCATCGCCTCGGCGGCCTCGGCCGGGGTCAACCTGCGGATCATGGTCGGCGAGACGGTCGCCGAGGTCGTCGAGCGGCTGCGGGCCGCGATCGGCGACAAACAGGTCGAGATCGAGGTCGTCCGCGCGGGTGAGCCGTCCCCGATCGCGCCTCGTGACGAGGCCTTCGCGAAGATCACCGACACCATCGCGGAGATCTTCCCGGAGGCGGTGCCGGCTCCCTACACGGTCATGGCCGCGACCGACTCGCGCTTCTTCTACGAGATCAGCGACCGGGTCTACCGGTTCGCGCCGTTCCGGATGACCGCCGCCCAGCGGGCCACGATCCACGCCGCCGACGAGAACATCAGGGTCGATGACTACCTCGACGGGATCCGCTTCTATCGAAGGTTGATCGAGTCGCTGTGACCACCGAACGCCAGAGCAGCACCGGGCTCGAGAAGGCCGCCCGCGGGATCTGGGTGATCGTCGGCTTCCTGGTGGCCGTCGAGTTCGCCAGCGGCATCCTGCAGGGCTACTACACCCCGATCTTCTCCGACCTCGCCGACCACCTCGGCGTCTCCGACGCCGACCTCAACTGGCTCGAGGCCGGGCAGCTGATCGTCTCCGCGCTGTGCGTGCCGCCGCTCGCCCGGCTCGGCGACCTGATCGGGCACAAGAAGGTGCTCCTGCTGGCGACCGGGATCACCGCGCTCGCCACCTGGTGGACCGTCGTCGCCCCCGACTTCGGCTCGTTCCTGGTGGCCTGGTCGATCCAGGGTGCCTACGTCATCTGGCTGCCGCTCGAGGTCGCCATCGTCCACAAGCGCACCGGGGGCGACACCGCGCTGACCCGACGGGCTGCCGGCGTCCTGGTCGGCGCCCTGCAGCTCTCGGTGATCGTCGGCGCGGTCGCCGCCGGCGCCCTCGTCGGGGTCCTTCCGATGTGGGCGATCCTCGCCTTCCCGGCCGTGGCCGTGACCGCGGTCTTCGTCGTGATCGCTGTCGGCATCGAAAGCGACTCCGGTGCCGGCGGCGGTGCCTTCGACTGGCTCGGGCTGACCGTGCTGACGCTCGTGCTCTGCCTGGTCATGGCAGGCCTGGTCGGCGTACGTGTCCTCGGGGCCGAGTCCCTGCTCGCCTGGGCACTCGTGGTCCTGGGGCTGCTCGCGCTGGTTCCGTTCTGGCGCATCGAGACCGCGTTGGACGACGCCGGGCGGAGGGAGCCGTTGATCGACGTACGCCTGCTCGTCTCGCGGCGACAGTGGCCGATCCAGCTGACCGCGTTCCTGTTCGGGATGTCGGTGCTGGGCGCGCAGATCCCGCTGTCGACCTTCGCGCGCACCGACCCCGCCGAGGCCGGCTTCGGGCTGGGTGCGGACGCGTCGTTCGTGTCGCTGCTGATCGCGGAGTACGTCATCGCGATGGCCGTCTCCGCCTTCACGTTCCCGCTGTGGGCCCGGTTCCTCGGACCGCTGCGGGCCCAGGCCGTGGCGTGCTTCCTGGTCGCTGCCGGCTATCTGATGTGGCTCCCGTTCCACGGCTCCACCGGCCAGGGCCTGCTCAACATGGCGGTCGTCGGCCTCGGCTCGGGCGCGCTGGTGGCCTCGCTGCCGGCGGCCGCCGCCGCGGCCGCGCCCGCCTCCCGCACCGCGTTCGCCACCGGCATGACCAACGCCACCAAGACCGTCGGCGGGGCCATCGCCTCGGCGGTCTTCGCCATCGCGCTCGCCGCGGACGGGTCGATCAGCGGCGAGGCGCACGCACCGCTGTCGGGCTATCTGACGGTGTGGGCGGTGTGCGGCGCCACCGCGCTCGTCGCCGGGCTGCTGCTCCTGCTGCCCCGCCGCACAACCAGCGCTCGGTAAACTTTCCCGCGCTGGAGGTGATCACATGCCCACGAGCGAGGACCGGCCCGAGGAGCGCCCGGAGACGCAGGCTCCCCCTCTCTCCGACGCGGCAAGCAAGGCCGCGGCCGCCGCCCGGATCGAGAACCAGACCAAGTGGGTCGACCTCCAGGTGCAGCAGTCGATCCAGCGCGGCGAGTTCGACAACCTGCCCGGCGCCGGCAAGCCGATCAAGAACCTCGACCGCGACCACGACCCCGACTGGTGGGTCAAGCAGCTCATCGAGCGCGAGCAGATCGTCGTGCTCCCCCGGTCGGTCCAGCTCCGCAAGGACGACGCCGAGCTCGACGGCCTCCTCGACACCCAGACCACCGAGGACGGCGCCCGCCGGATCGTCGAGGAGTTCAACGAGCGCGTGATCGCGGCCCGCTACGGCGCGCCCGAAGGACCACCGCTGATCACCATGCCCCGCGACGTCGACGCCACCCTGGCCGCCTGGCGCGAGCGTCGCACGGCCCGGGTGGAAGCCGCGAAGAACGCACGTCGGGAACAGGCGCCACGGAGACGACGTTGGTGGCGCCGCTGATCAATCGCAGCGGTTGGAAAGACTGCTGCCAGCGACTGCTTGTTTGGGGCTGGTCTGGGCCGCGGGACAGTCGCTCCTCGGAAGGCGGACCCTCCACGGTGAACGAGAATTCATTCCCCAGAGCAAGTAGACGCTCCGCCGGTGAAAGAAAAGTTTCTTTCACGAACCGAGTCACCCCCGGGCGGCGGCATCCGTAGTGAACGAAACTTCGTTCACCCCAGACTTCAAGCCCCTACCCATCACGGATCGCCGCACCAAACCCCTCAGCGACGCCGCTGAGAACACCGCCCCGAAAGGGTTGGCGGCAAACACCGACCACAAAGAACAGCCGAATCAGCGCGTCGGAACGACCTCCCCATCCCGAACACTGGGATCACGCCGCGAGAACCGCATCCGGTAGCGACCGGGAGTGACCCCGACCTCCGAGGTGAACCCGGCCCGGAAGGTCACCGGGGAGTAGTAGCCGGCCTCGTGGCTGATCCGGTCGATCGGGAGATCCGTTGCCTCCAGCAGGGTCTTGGCGACCGCGATCCGCTCGGCGGCAACCCAGCGCATCGGAGTGGTGGCGAGGTCGCGCTCGAAGCGCCGCGCGAGCGTGCGGGGCGAGACCGCGGCAGCCGCAGCCAGGCGCTCGAGGGTGACGTCCTCGTGCAGGTTGGCACGGAGCCAGGTGCGCAGCTCGTCGAGCCAGTGGGCCTGCTCGGTGAGCGGGTCGGCCGCGACGTACTGGGCCTGGTCGCCGTCGCGGTGCGAGGCGATGACCAGGTTGCGGGCGATGGTGTTGGCGGCGTGCTGGCCGTGGTCGGTGCGGATCAGGTGGAGACACAGGTCCAGCCCGGCCGCCGAGCCCGCGCTCGTCAGCACGCCGTCGTCGACGTAGATCGCTCTCGGGTCGAGCTCGACCCCGGGATACGTACGCCGGAACAGCTCCGCCCAGCGCCAGTGGGTCGTGGCTCGGCGACCGTCCAGCAGGCCGGCCTCGGCCAGGGCGAAGGCGCCGGTGCACAGCGAGACCATCCGGGCTCCGGCCTCGGCGGCCCGGCGGAGCTCGCGGAGCAGGGTCGGACTGATCGTCTCGCCCGGCCGGATGGCCGGCACCAGCACCGTGTCCGCCTCCGCCAGAGCAGCCATCGGTCGCTGCGGCGTCAGCCGCGGTCCCCCGTGGACACGCACTCCGCGCAGGTCACCGCACAGCACCACGTCGTAGAGGGGGCTGGCGTCGTGGTCCCAGTCGTAGCCGAGCGCCTCGAGCGGCATCCCGATCTCGAACAAGGTCATCCCGTCGACGACCGGGATGGCGATGGACGGCTTGGAAGGCATGGAAGGCATGGAAGGCATGGCAAGAATCTATCATTTGTAGGCAATCTTGCCACTCCTCGAACCAGCTCTCCCCGAGCACGATGGAGTCATGACCAGCTACAGGAAGAACCCCAGCAAGCTCCGCACCACGGTGCGCTCCGTCCTCGCCGGCTTCGACGCCGGCGCCCGGATCCGGCACGGCGCCCGCGTACCGAAGGACCATCCCTCCCGCCGCCGACCGTGATCGTTACAAGCCGAGACGCCTACCAGCCGGTAACCCCCGGCCGTTAGGGTGACCGGCATGAGTCACAAGAGCCCTAAGGACTTCTTCGCGCCGTTGGCGGTGGGCGCCCCCGCACCGCTGCGGGAGATCCCGGCGCGGCCGAGTCGCGCGATCCACTTCTTCGACCCGTCGAACCCGAAGATGGCGGCCAAGGTGCCGGCCATGGTCGGCACCGTCGACGTACTCCTGGGCAACCTGGAGGACGCCGTCAAGGCCGACAACAAGGTCGCCGCGCGCGAGGGTCTGGTGAAGATCGCCTCGGAGACCGACTTCGGGCCCACCCAGCTGTGGACCCGGATCAACTCGCTCGACTCCCCGTGGGTGCTCGACGACCTCGTCACCCTGGTCAGCGGGATCGGCGACAAGCTCGACGTCGTGATGGTGCCGAAGGTGCAGGGGCCCGAGGACATCCACTACGTGGACCGGCTGCTCGCGCAGCTCGAGGCCAAGGGCGGCGTACAGAAGCCGATCCTCATCCACGCCATCCTCGAGACCGCGCGCGGCGTGGCCAACGTCGAGGAGATCGCGCTGGCCTCCCCGCGCATGCAGGGCATCAGCCTGGGCCCGGCCGACCTCGCGGCCGACCGCAAGATGAAGACCACGCGCGTCGGCGGCGGCCACCCGGGCTACCTGGTCCGCCAGGACCCGGTCGACGGTGACATCCACGGCGACCGCACCGTCTTCCAGCAGGACCTGTGGCACTACACGATCGCGAAGATGGTCGACGCCTGCGCCGAAGCCGGCATCTACCCCTACTACGGCCCGTTCGGCGACATCACCGACGTGGTCGCGGCCGAGGACCAGTTCCGTAACGCGTTCCTGCTCGGCTGCGTCGGCACCTGGAGCCTGCACCCCAAGCAGATCGAGATCGCCAACCGGGTCTTCTCCCCCAGCGTCGAGGACATCAAGCACGCCCGCAGGGTCGTCAAGGCGATGGGCGACGGCACCGGCGCGGTCATGCTCGACGGCAAGATGGAGGACGACGCCTCGCTCAAGCAGTGCCTGGTGCTCGTCGACCTCGCCGAGGAGCTGGCCGCCATCGACCCGAAGCTCAAGGAGCTCTACGACGCGATCGAGATCGAGGACTGAGATGACTGACACGACCTTCCGCCCCCTGCGCTCGGTTCTCTACATGCCGAGCTCCAACACGCGCGCCCTCGAGAAGGCCAAGACGATCGCCGCCGACGCGCTGATCCTCGATCTCGAGGACGCCGTCGCCCCCGACGCCAAGCCGGAGGCACGCGAGAACGCGACCGCGGCCGTGACCTCGGGCGAGTACGGCAACAAGTACCTCACCATCCGCATCAACGGCGCCGACACCGAGTGGCACACCGACGACCTGGCCGCGGCCGCCAAGGCGGGCCCCGACGCGATCGTCGTCCCCAAGGTCAACAGCCCCCAGCAGGTCCTCGACCTCGTCGCAGCCTTCGAGAAGGCCGGCGTCCCGGAGCGGACCAAGCTCTGGGCGATGATCGAGAGCCCGTACGCCATCCTTCACGCCGAGGAGATCGCCTCCGCCTCCGAGCGGCTGACGGTGCTCGTCCTCGGCACGAACGACCTGGTCAAGGAGCTCTACGTCGACCACGTGCCAGCCCGCGCCAACCTGGTCACCTCGCTTCAGCTCGCGGTGCTCGCCGCGCGCGCGAGCGGCAAGGTCATCCTCGACGGCGTCTACAACAACGTGAAGGACGCCGAGGGCTACGCGGCCGAGGTCGAGCAGGGCCGGATCTTCGGGTTCGACGGCAAGACGCTGGTCCACCCCAGCCAGGTCGATGGCGCCAATGCAGGCTTCGCACCCAGCGAGCAGGCGGTGGCCGACGCCAAGGGTCTCATCGAGGCGTTCGAGGCCGCCGGCAGCGGCGTCGCGACCTACAACGGCAAGATGGTCGAGGCCCTCCACGTCGAGTCCGCCAAGCGAGTCCTCAGCATCGCCGAGGCCATCGCCGCGCTGTAGGCCACCGGCCAGGAATATCTCTCAATGTATAGAAAAAGTTACTGATCTCCCATTCTGGCTGATCAGTAACTTTTTTCCGAGAAGAAGGTGACAAACCGGCGGGATTCTGGTTCCGTTACGTGCTGCGCGACACAACCGACACTCGCTAAGCGCTCAGGAGACAGCGTCAGATGACTGAAGCGAACAGTCGGCCCGCGACGGGGGACCTCTCGAACGTCCCTCCCACGCCGGCTCGACACCAAGCCCCACAGATGCGCACCACGAACGACACCACGGCCGACCCCCTCGAGATCGCCAACCGCGCTCTCGAGGGGTTGTCGCCGGCAACCGAGTCGTGGTTCGACTCTCCCAGGGCCAACGCCGCGCCCGAGCGGGTGCGACCGCGTCACACGCCGTACACGCCGCCGCCACAGCCCGGCACGGCCCTCGTCCCTGTGCAGCCCGCGCCCGTCCCCGTCCGCTACCAGCCGCCGCGGCCCAGCTATCAGCGTCCGATGCCTCCGCACTCCCGGCTGCCGCAGTACGCCTACCAGCCGAGCCCCTACACAGCGCAGCAGTTCCACCCCGCCGGGCCGGTGACCTTCGCCAACCCTGCGATGCCGCCGTACGCCGCCGCGCAGGTGCCGACCCGTAACGCCGCGGTCGAGGAGTACCGGCTTCCGAAGAACCGTGCCCGCAACAAGAAGGCGGTGCTGCTGCCGCTCGCGGCGATGGCGATCGCCTCGGCGGGCATCGGCGCCTTCGCCCAGTCCAACGTCGGCACCGGTCTCGAGACCCACACGCAACAGGTCAAGGCCCACGCCGGCGAGTACGACGCCATCGCGGTCGTCGACACCGACGAGCAGAAGGTCATCGACGCCCCCGGCGTGATCGCGCCGGAGGAGACCTCCCTCTTCTCCCGCACAGCCGGTCGCGACGCCCCTGGAAAGCACTCGAGCGGCGACTACGACGCGCCCTCCGGCGCCGATTCCTACGGTGGCGCCCACTCCGCCAGCGGGTCGATCTCCACCCCGCGCGACGGGACCGTCCTGGAGGACAAGCAGCCGAAGCCCGCTCCCCAGCCGGCCCCGGAGCCCGCTCCCGAGCCGAACCCCGAGCCCGAGCCGGACCCAGAGCCCGAGCCGACTCCTGCGCCGACTCCGCCGTCGATCGGCGAGAACGTGGTGGCCCCGGTGCTCGACACGGTGACAAGTGTCATCGACGGCCTCACCGGAATTCAGCTCGACTTGACCCCGTAATCATGGTTCCTCGAACGGGCCGTGACCTCTCCCGAGGTCACGGCCCGTTTACGTATGCCCGGACGGGTTACCCATGGCCAGGAAGGGCCATCTAGAAATAGGACCTCCGTCCCGATAACTTCCGTGGTTTTCTCTCGTTTGCCCGATGTGCCACCCCTTAACTCGGGAGTGCGCCAGGTTCCCCCGGATCTGGCAGGTGGCACGGCCCCGTTGCGGGGATCTTGGGGGATCCCCACCGCAGAATCGGAGTCCAACCAACAATGCGAAGCATCCGTACGCTTGCGCTGTCCGCAGCCGCTGCCGCCGTCGTAGGCGCAGTTCTGGTTGTGCCGGCGCCCTCACAGGCCGCACTGACGAACACCTCTTTCGGGATGTTCGCGAGCGGCTTCGGCACCCGCGTGACCGGTGGAAGCATCCCGGCCAACTCGGGTGACCTCGGATACCAGACCATCGGCTGCACCCGTAAGGCCGGTCACAACGTCAACAACAACACCGCCGGCGCCAAGGTGCCCGGCGTCGGCACCATCGGCGCCACCACGACCAAGCAGCGGACGATCAAGTCCGGCGACATGGTCAAGTCCATCTCGGAGCACAAGATCGCCGACGTCGTGCTCGACAAGAGCCCGCTGGGCAAGGTCACCGTCGAGGGCCTGAGCTCCGTCTCCCAGGCTTGGTGGGACGGCAAGGGCTACAAGGCCGACTCGAAGGCCAAGATCGCTCACGTGGTCCTCGACCCGGCTGGCCCCGGCCAGACGATCGACCTTCCGATCCCCGGCCGTGACAAGCCGCTGGTCATCCCGGGCATCGCCACCATCGGCATCGGCAACACCGTCGAGAAGACCAACGCCGACGGCGCCGAGGCTTACGCCAACGGCATCTGGATCAAGCTCCACGGCAGCGACTCCGAGGTCATCGTCGGTCGCTCCCGCGCGGAGATCAACGGCCAGGCCTTCTCCGCGACCTTCCGCGGTTTCGCCGACTCCATCGACGCCACCGCTCTCGACGGCGCCGTCCAGATCGGCAAGAACCCGCTGACCAACGCCGGCTGCGCCGGCACCAAGGGCAAGCTGAAGACCAAGTCCATCGCCGGTGTGCCGCTGGGCAACGCCGGTGACATCCTGGACGTCAAGGGCCTGACCAGCGGTCAGCGCTCGAACCAGACCAAGACCACCGCCGAGGGTTACACCTTCGGTGAGGTCGCCAGCGTCAACATCGGCGACGGCGCGATCCGCATCGAGGCCATCCGCGCCCAGGCGAACGCCAAGTTCGTCAAGGGCAAGGGCGCCTCGACGTCCATCTCGGGCACCAAGTTCGGTGACATCTACGTCGGCGACCAGAAGGTCTCCCTCGCCCAGCTCGAGTCGGCGCTCTCCCGCGTCGACATCCCCGGCCTGGCCAAGATCGAGACCAAGGTCGTCGTCGAGCGCAGCAAGAACCTGGTCGAGGTCGTCGCCCTGCGGCTGACGCTTCTCGACGCGACCAAGGGCACCAAGACGGTCGTGAACATCGGTCACGCCAAGTTCAAGGTGAACTCGAACGCGTGAGGCCTTGATCCACTAAGGCTGTCCTAAGAAACGGCCCGCGTCCTGACCAGGTCGCGGGCCGTTTCTTCGTTCTGAAGTTACTCACGGGTAGTATCAACCCACCCATACGTACTCGAGTCGACCGGAAGCATTAGGCTCGGGTCATTCCGGCAGTCCTGCCCCCTGATGAGGAGCGCCTAGGCATGTTGCAGATCATCGCCATCGTCGTGTGTCTTGCGGCAACGGTGGCCACCGCCTACCTGGTGATCAAGGCGGTCCGGTCGATGCTCGCGGTCATCAAGATCGGTACGCCGATCAGCCGCGTCGACCAGCCGCTGGCCCGCACCCTGACGATGTTGAAAGAGACCGTCCTCCACACGCGCATGTTGCAGTGGACCTGGGTCGGGATCCTGCACTGGTTCGCCTTCGCGGCGTTCATCGTGCTCTCCACGGCGGTCGGGGCTGCGTACTTCCAGCTCTTCGACCCGGAGTGGACGCTGCCGGTGGTCGGCAAGCTGTTCGCCTACGAGTGGATCGCCGAGATCCTCGGCCTGCTCGGGTCGCTGGGCATCATCCCGCTGATCATCTACCGGCTGACCCACCAGCCCGCGAAGATGGGCCGCAGCACCCGGTTCTTCGGCTCCACCCAGTGGCAGGCGTTCTTCGTCGAGGCGATGGTGCTGGTGGAGAGCGCGGCGATCCTGTTCATCCGCGGCGCGGAATACAACCTGGCCAAGGCTCATGGTGGCGAGGTCGCCGAGCACGCCACCGCGTTCCACTTCCCGATCTCGCAGTTCTTCGGGGCGCTCTACCCCACCGGCCCCGACGCGATCCACACGCTCGAGAACGTCATCTACGCGATCGCGGCGTTCAAGATCATCACGGCGCTGATCTGGCTGACCATCGTCTCGACCCACCTGACGATGGGCGTCGCCTGGCACCGCTTCACCGCCTGGTTCAACATCTGGTTCAAGCGCGAGCCGGCTTCGCGTACGTCCTCCGTCGACGGCGCCCGCCCGCTCGACACCGCGCTCGGCGCGATCAAGCCGATGCTCATCGACGGCAAGCCCGTCACCCTCGAGGACGTCGAGGAGGACCGCATCCCCGAGGACGCCATCCTCGGTGTCGGCTCGATCCAGGACTTCTCCTGGAAGGGCATCCTCGACTTCACCACCTGCACCGAGTGTGGCCGCTGCCAGTCGCAGTGCCCCGCCTGGAACACGGAGAAGCCGCTCTCGCCGAAGCTGCTGATGATGGGCCTGCGCGAGCACGCGTACGCCGCCGCCGGTGACTCCGACCTCAAGGAGAAGCCGCTGATCGGCAAGGCCGACGGCGCTCCGGCCGACGCCGGGAGCAACACCGAGGTCCTGGACTGGTTCTACAACCCCGAGGACGGCGGCTTCGTCATCGACGAGGACGTGCTCTGGTCGTGCACCTCGTGTGGTGCCTGCGTCCAGCAGTGCCCCGTCGACATCGAGCACGTCGACCACATCATGGACATGCGCCGCTACCAGGTGCTCGTCGAGTCGAACTTCCCCTCCGAGCTCAACGGTCTGTTCAAGGGCCTCGAGGGCAAGGGCAACCCCTGGAACATGAACGCGAACGCGCGCATGGACTGGGCCAAGGACCTGCCCTTCGACGTGAAGGAGGTCGGCAAGGACATCGAGTCGCTGGAGGAGGTCGACTGGCTGTTCTGGGTCGGCTGCGCCGGCGCCTACGAGGACCGGGCCAAGAAGACCACCCGCGCCGTGGCCGAGCTGCTCGACATGGCCGGGGTCACCTTCGGCGTACTCGGCAACGGCGAGACCTGCACCGGCGACTCCGCCCGCCGAGCCGGCAACGAGTTCGTCTTCCAGGGCTTGGCTCAGCAGAACGTCGAGACGTTCAAGGAGTTCAAGGTCAAGAAGGCCGTCACCACCTGTGCTCACTGCTTCAACACCCTGAAGAACGAGTACAAGGAGTTCGGCATCGAGCTCGAGGTCGTCCACCACACCCAGCTGCTCAACCGTCTCGTACGCGAGGGCAAGCTGACTCCGGTCACGGACGGCGCCGGGGCCCACAAGCGCTCCATCACCTACCACGACCCGTGCTACATCGGTCGCCACAACGGCGTCTACGAGCCGCCGCGTGAGCTGCTGCAGATCATGCCGGGCGCCGAGTACAAGGAGATGCCGCGCAACTCCGAGCGCTCCTTCTGCTGTGGTGCCGGTGGTGCCCGGATGTGGATGGAGGAGAAGATCGGGTCGCGGATCAACGAGAACCGCACCGACGAGGCCGTCGCCACCGGCGCCGACCAGATCGCCGTCGGCTGCCCGTTCTGCCGCGTCATGCTCTCCGACGGCCTGACCAAGGCGCAGGCCAACGGCTCGGCCCGCGAGGAGGTCGAGGTCCTCGACGTCGCGCAGATGCTGCTCGCGTCCGTGAAGGGCGAGCAGGCCACCAAGCTGGCCCCGGGCGAGGGTGCGAAGGTCGGCGCCGCCGTCAAGGCCGCCCCGGCTGTCGAGGAGGCCGCCCCGGCTGCTGGTGCCGCCACCGCGGCTGCGGGCTCGTCGCTCTTCGACTCCCCCGCCGAGACCACGGAGACCACCGAGAAGGCTCCGGCCGACGCGTCCTCCCTCTTCGACACCCCTGCCCCGGCCGAGCCGGCTTCGGGCGGTACGTCCGATGGCGGCTCGCTCTTCGACACCCCGGCTCCGGCCGCGGAGCCGGAGAAGCCGGCCTCCGGTGGTTCGCTCTTCGACGACGGCGGGTCGCTCTTCGACACGCCTGCGGAGGCGCCCGCCGAGAAGCCTGCCGAGGAGCCTGCTGCCGATCTCGGGACTGGCGGGTCGCTCTTCGACGTACCCGCCCAGGAGGCGGAGCCTGCCGCCGCGCCCGAGGCGAAGGCGGCGCCGGCTGCCCCGGCACCGGCGTCCGAGGAGCCTGCTGTCGACCTGGGCGGCGGCGGCTCGCTCTTCGACATCCCGGCCGCACCTGCCGAGGAGGCCGCACCGGCCCCCGAGGCGAAGGCCGTGCCCGCTGCCGAGCCCGAGGCACCTGCCCCGGCTGCGGCACCGGCCGCCGAAGAGCCGAGTATCGACCTCAGCGCTGGTGGCTCGCTCTTCGACGTCCCGGCCAGCGAGCCTGAGCCGGCTCCTGCGAAGGCCCCCGAGGCTACTGCTCCGGCTGAGGCCACGGCCGAGGCCACGGCTGAGGCTGCCGCTCCGGTCGCACCCGCTGCGCCGGTCGCGGGTTCGGGTGTGACGTCCGAGCCGAAGACCGACGTCGACTTCGACAGCCTCGGCTCGCTCTTCGACATCGAGGCGCCGGAGGGCACGGTCGCAGCCGCGGCTCCTGCCGCTCCCGCTGTCGCCGCTCCGGCTCCCGTCGCCGAGGCTGCTCCGGAGGCCGTGGTCGAGGAGACGCCGGTCGAGGAGACGCCGGTCGCGGACACGGCCGCCGAGGTGGAGGCACCGGCTGAGCCGGAGGCCGAGCCTGAGGCCGCTCCCGCACCGGAGCCGAAGCCGGCACCGGCCGTGAGCGGAGAGGCTCACACGCCGCGTACCGACGTCGACATCCACGAGGCAGGGTCGCTCTTCGACCTCTGACCCACCGCAGTTCGCTGCACCAGACGATGACACCTTGCGAGCACTTCGCAAGGTGTCATCGTCATTTCAGCCGAGGTAGTCCAGGGAGTTCCCGTCGGTCTACCGGCGAGTAATGGACGGAAACTCCCTGGACTACCCGCGCCTGCCGCCTGCTCGGAACTCTCCTGACATCACGTGATGTCACATCGGGGTTGCAGTGACGTCATTGTGATGTCATAGTGATGCGCATGGACATCACGCCGTACATCGACAGCCTGCGACGGGACCTGCTGGCCGCGGCCGAGGCATCGGGACCGGAGGCTCGGGAGACCGCGGAGCGACTCACCTACGCACTCGACCCGGCGGCCCGGCTGGCGGTGATGGAGGCGGTGAGCCAGGCAGCCGCGGAGATCACGGCAGAGCTTCCGACGGGCAACGTGGACGTACGTCTGCGGGGGCGCGACCTGGAGTTCGGGGTCACGCTGCCGGAGCTCGCCGAGCCGATCCCGCCGACCCCACCCGCGCCTCCGGCACCGCCCGCTCCCCCGGCTCCCCCCGCGCCGCCGGAGCCCGAGGCCGACGACTCCCTCGCCCGGGTGACCCTGCGCATCCCGGAGTCGCTCAAGGCGAAGGCCGAGGAGGCAGCGGCCGACGCCGGCCAGTCCCTCAACACCTGGCTGGTCGGCGCCGTACGCGCGGCCACCCGGGAGAACGCGGTCAACGTCGACGTCGACCTCTCCGCGATCCCGCACATCGTCACCGAGGCGATGAACAGCCTCGATCCGTTCCGCGGAAGCAACCGCGGCAGGTCCGACCGCCGGATGACCGGCTGGCTCTGACCTGAACCCCTACGCACCAACGGACGGCCGCCCGGCCGGTCCGGTAGATCAGCACACCCCTGAGGAGCAGCATCATGAGCACGTACACCTTCATGTCCACCGCACCGGCCAAGCTGTTCGTCGAGTTCGAGAAGGGCAACCTCGAGGTCCAGGCGACCGACACCGACGAGACGACGATCGAGATCGAGGGCGAGGACGCCGAGCATCTCGTGGTCGAGCAGAGCGGCGACACGATCAACATCATCGACCCCCACAAGGGTCCTTTCAGCCGCTCGCGGCGCTACGACATCACCGTGACCGTCCCGGCCCGCAGCCAACTGCGCGCCCGCACCGGAAGCGCCGACATCGCCACCGAGGGCGTCCTGCGCGCCGCATGGCTCCAGACCGGTTCGGGCGACGTACGCATCGACCGGGTCACCGAGGAGTTCCAGATCGAGTCCGGTTCGGGAGACGTCGAGGCGGACACCCTTGACGGGCGCGCCTCGATCAAGTCCGGATCCGGTGACATCCGGATCGGTACGGCCCACGACCTGCACACCAAGACCGGCTCCGGCAGCGTGGAGATCGACGAGGTCGAGGGCGATGTGAGCCACTCGACCGGCGCCGGCGACTTCGCCATCCACTCGGTCAGCGCGGGCCGGATCTCGGTGAAGGGCGCCTCCTCCGACGTACGCATCGGGATCCCGAACGGCACCCCGGTGTGGACCGACGTCAACACAGTGACCGGCCGGTGCACCAGCACTGTCGAGAGCGCTGGCGCACCGGCCGCGGGTGAGCCCTACGTCGAGCTCCGCACCACCACTGTCAGTGGCGACATCACCCTGATCGGGCTGTGAGTCCGGAGATCACTTCTCCTCGTGGGAGCCTGGGGCGTCCGGCACGACAGGCCGAAGCACGCCCCAGGCGATGAAGACGGCGCCGATGACGAGCAGGACGATGCCCGCCCACAGGTTGGCGTTGGGGCCACCGGTCTTGTCGACCTCGGGGTCGCCGAACAGGCCCATCAGCAGCAGGATGACGCCGTAGACCGCGAGCAGCGACCCGATCACGTTACGGATGTCGAAGAGCGACAGCAGCGTGGCGACGAAGCCCTTGTTGGTTTCTGTGGACATCTCAGCCTCCTCAGAAGATCACGTTCAGGATGATGACCAGGACCAGCGCGACGCCTGCCAGAGGCACCGGACGCTCCCACCACGGTCGACCGGCGTCCTCGGGGTCGACCAGGTCCTCCTTCGGGGTCTCGGAGTAGACCAGACCCTTCAGGGAGCCTTCCGGCTTCGGCGCGGTCACCAGCGAGACGATCACGCTGACCACGATGTCGACCACGAAGGCCGCACCGGCGGCCACGAACGAGGCGCCCTGGCCGGAGAGCGGCAGGACCCCGACGGAGAGCCCGCCGAGGGTGCCCTCGGCGAGGATGCCGACGAGCACGGCCGCCAGGGTGCCGGAGACCAGACCCGTCCAACCGGCGGTCGCGGTCATCCGCTTCCAGAACATACCCAGGATGAACGTCGCGAACAGCGGCGCGTTGAAGAACCCGAACAGGGTCTGCAGGTAGTCCATGATGTTGGAGAAGTTTGACGCCAGGACCGCGGTGAAGATCGCGATGGCGGTCGCCGCGACGGTCGCCCAGCGACCCAGCTTGACGTAGAAGTCGTCGGGGCGGTCCTTGATGATGTACTCCTGGATGATGTCGAAGGACACCACCGTGTTGAACGCCGAGACGTTGGCCGCCATACCGGCCATGAACGCGGCCAGGAGACCGGTGATCGCCAGCCCGAGCAGGCCGTTGGGCAGCACCTCTGCCATCAGGTAGAGCAGCGAGTCGTTGTAGGTCACGCCCTCACCGGAGGCGCCGCCGGGCACCGCCTCCCCCGCCTTCGTACGCGCGATCTCGGTGACCAGGACCGCCGCGATCATGCCGGGGAAGATGGTGATGAACGGGACGAACATCTTCGGGAAGGCGCCGATGATCGGCGTCTTCCGGGCGGCCGAGATCGAGTCGGCGGCCATCGCGCGCTGGACCTCGACGAAGTTGGTCGTCCAGTAGCCGAACGAGAGCACGAAGCCGAGACCGAACACGATGCCGACGACCGAGAGGAAGTCGGAGCCGAAGCCGGTCAGCGCCGCACCGGGCCACGAGTTGAGCTGGTCCGCGGCAGGAGCGACGGTGTCGGGGTTGGCGGCCGCGGCCTTCTCGATCTTCGAGGTGAGACCGTCCCAGCCGCCGACCCGGTGGAGACCGAGCAGGGTCAGCGGCAGCAGCGCGGCGACGATCACGAAGAACTGCAGCACCTCGTTGTAGATCGCGGCCTTCAGACCACCGAGGGTGATGTAGGACAGCACGATCACGGCGGCCACGATCAGCGCCACCCACAGCGGCCAGCCGAGCAGCGCGTGCACGATCGAGCCGAGCAGGTAGAGGTTGATACCGGCGATGAGCAGCTGCGCCAGCGCGAAGGAGAGCGCGTTGACCAGGTGGGCACCGGTGCCGAAACGGCGCTTCATGAACTCGGGGACCGAGCGCACCTTCGAGCCGTAGTAGAAGGGCATCATCACGACGCCCAGGAACAACATCGCTGGAATCGCACCGATCCAGAAGTAATGGACGGTGGGGAGCCCGAGCTGCGCTCCCGTCGCCGACATACCCATGATCTCGACAGCGCCGAGGTTCGCCGAGATGAAGGCGAGCCCGGTGACCCACGCGGGCAGCGACCTGCCCGAGAGGAAGAAGTCGACCGAGTTCGACATGCCCCGGCTGGCCAGGAAGCCGATACCGAGGACGAAGGCGAAGTAGATGGCGATCAGGAGATAGTCGACCGCGTTGGCCTGGATCAGGGTGTCCGCGGCCAGGATGCTTGCTTGCATTCCGAGACCCTTCTATTTGATTGGGCGCACCAAACTTAACCACGCGTACGCATCTGAACCGCGCTGGGTCACCCCTTCATCGACACGCCTTCTCGCCAGTAACCCATGAAGGCGACCTGCTCACGCGGCATCTGGAGCTCGTTGACCAGGTGACGGCGCAGTGCGGTGACCATCCGGGACTCACCAGCGATCCAGGCGTAGCGACCGTCCTCGGTGCTCGCCGAGCCGTTCTCGGCGGCCACCTCCTCACCGGAGGACGAGTAGATCGGGGTCTCCCACAGGTCCGGATCCTCGACCTCGACCGAGGTGACGTCCTCGGGAGTCGCCTCGAAGCCGAGCAGGCCCCCGACGGCAGCCAGAGCCGGGCCACCGACCGGCGCGCCCTCGCGCGGCAGCCAGGTGACCTTCAGCCCCTCAGGCGCAGCCACCTCCTGTACGTCACCGGCGACCGGCACCTCCAAGAAGGCCGATCCGGTGGCGTCCGCCGGCAGGGACTCGAGGATCGAGACGACCGCCGGGACGGCGGTCTCGTCGCCGACCAGGAGCAGCCGGGTCGCGTCACCCGGAAGCCACTCGATCCCGCCGTAGGGCTCGCCGAGCTTGGGACCGGCCACCAGGATCTCGTCGCCCGGCTCGGCCGCGCCGGCCCAGTCGGAGCCGGGACCGTGCGCTCCGGGGTGGAGCACGAAGTCGACGTACAGGCGCTTCTCGATGCCCTCCCCTTCGATCGAGCGGATCGTGTAGGTGCGCATCCGCGGGCGCTCGTCGTCGGGCAGGGCGAGCCATTCGGCGTACCAGTCCTCGGCCGAGAGCTCGGGCAGCACGCCCGGAGCGGCCGGGAACATCAGCTTGATTCGCTGGTCGAGGCCGGGCCCGTCGTTGCCGAAGTCGGCCAGGTCGTCGCCGACCAGCTCGATCCGGGCGAAGGAGGGCGAGAGGCGCTCGACGGAGCGCACCGAGACGCGGGCGAGGATGGGCATGTCAGGCTCCTTGTGCGTGGGGGTGAGCAGCGGGTCGGTGGTGACGTCCGATGGGGACGACCAGCGGTGTGCCCGAGACGGGGTCGTGGATGACCTGGCACTCCAGCCCGAAGACCTGCTCGACGCGGCCGGCGGTCACCACCTCGGCAGGCGTGCCGGTCGCGGCGACCTTGCCGCCGCTCATCGCGATCAGGTGGTCGGCGTAGCGGGCCGCCAGGTTGAGGTCGTGGAGCACCATCACCACGGTGGTCCCTCGCGAGGAGCGCAGCCCGTGGAGCAGGTCGAGCAGGTCGACCTGGTGGGCGACGTCGAGGAACGTCGTCGGCTCGTCGAGGAGCAGCAGGTCGGTCTGCTGAGCGAGCGCCGTCGCCACCCAGACCCGCTGCCGCTGACCGCCGGAGAGCTCGTCGACGACGCGGTCGGCCAGGTCGAGGGTGTCCGTGAGCTCGAGCGCCTCGGCGACCGCGGCGTCGTCCTCGGCCGACCAGCGCTGCAGGGCGCCGCGGTGCGGCTGGCGTCCACGGCCGACCAGGTCGACGACGGTGATGCCCTCGGGCGCGACCGGCGACTGCGGCATCAGGCCGAGCGTCTTGGCCACCGCGCGGGTGGGCTGCTTGTGAACGGCCTTGCCGTCGAGCACGACCTGTCCCGAGATCGGCTTGAGCAGTCGCGCCATCCCACGCAGCAGGGTCGACTTCCCACAGCCGTTGGCGCCGACGATCACCGTCGTGAGCCCGTCCGGGATCTCCAGCGAGACTCCGTCGACGACGGGGTCCGCGCCGTAGCCGAGGCTCACACTCTCCGCAGCGAGTCTCATCTGGGCCTCTTTCATGTCATCGCCTTCCAGCCCGCCCGGCGGCGAGCAACCACAACAGGAACGGCGCCCCGAACGCACCGGTGACGACGCCTACCGGGAAGGAGACGCCGGAGACCGCATAGTCGGCGATGTAGTCGCCGGCCACCATCACGATGGCACCGACGAGCGCAGCGCCGACCAGGGTCGTACGCCCGCCGTTGAGCGCCCGCGAGATCGGCCCGGCCACGAACGCGACGAAGGCGACCGGCCCGGCGGCGGCGACGCCGAGCGCGGTGAGCAGGACGGCAAGCAGGAGCAGCAGGTCCGTACGCCGCCGGCTGACGCCCAGCCCGGTGGCCACGTCGGGGCCGAGCTGGAGGACCTGCGCCGAGCGCGCGGTCCAGATCAGCGCCGGGACGAGCACGAGCAGGAAGCCCAGCAGCGTCCAGATCGTCGGCCAGGTGACGCCGTTGAGCGCGCCGGTCAGCCAGCGCAGCACGAGCAGGGCGTCGAACTCGTTGGCGCGGGTGAAGAGATAGTGGACGACCGCGGTCATCGCGGCCGCGGCCGTGACGCCGACGAGGACGAGCCGGTAGCTGCCGTCGGAGCCGGCGACGAGGCGGACCGCCACCGCGATCGCGATCGCCCCCACGATCGCGGCGATGCTCAGGGCCAGCCCCTGCAGGTCGAGGACCACGATGGCGAAGACCGCCGACGCGCTCGCGCCGAGCGAGACTCCGACGATGTCGGGGCTGGCCAGCGGGTTGCGCAGGGTGCTCTGGAAGACCGCGCCGGCGCTGCCGAACGCGATCCCGACCAGCACCCCGAGGATCGCCCTGGGGAGCTTCTCCGACATCAGCAGGAAGGTCGCGCCGGGGATCTCGGCTCCGCCGAGGATCCGGAAGAAGTCGGGCACGGTGATGATGAAGTTGCCGAGCAGCACCCGGGCGACGAAGGCCCCGAAGAGGAGCACCACCAGGGCCGCGATGACGAAGGCGTGGCGTCGCCGCGGCGCCCGCCGCGCCTTGCGTGCGACGTCGACGGACCGCACAGGGTCGAGGGTCGCGCTCACAGGCCGGCCATCCGTCCGCGTCGCAGGAACCAGACGAAGGCAGGTACGCCGACGACGGCCGTCATGATCCCGACCTGCACCTCGGTGGGCGGGAGCACCACCCGGCCCAGCGCGTCGGCGATGGCGGTGAGCGCCGCTCCGGCGGCGATCGAGAGCGGCAGCACCAGGGTGTAGCTGGGACCGACCAGGGCGCGTACGGCATGCGGGACGACCAGGCCGACGAAGGCGACCGGGCCGACCAGTGCAGTGGCGGTGCCGCTGAGGAGCACCACCGCGATCCCGACGACCACCCGGTCCAGGCCGGTGCGGCGGCCGAGTCCCCTGGCGAGGTCGTCGCCGAGCGCGAGCGCGTCCAGGACCCGCGCGCCGAGCAGCGCCAGCAGGGCGCCTACGGCAAGGAAGGGGGCACAGACCGCGAGGTCGCCCCAGTCGCTGCCGATGGTGCCGACCTGCCACTGCCGGAAGACCTCCAGGCCCTTGTGGTCCATCAGCAGGATGCCGCTGGTCCAGCTGGTCAGCGCCGCGGTCAGTGCCGCCCCGGCCAGCACGAGCTTGGCGGGGGTGGCGCCGTCACGGCCGATCGCGGCGATGCCGTGCACGAGGATCGCGGCCAGGGCCGCGCCGATGAAGGCGGCCCACAGCAGCGAGTCGAGGCCGGTGGCACCGACGTAGACCAGCGCCACGACGACCGCGAAGGCCGCGCCGGCGTTGAGGCCGAGCAGCCCCGGATCGGCCAGCGGGTTGCGGGTGAGTCCCTGCAGGCAGGCGCCGCCGAGCGCGAGCGCGCCGCCGACCGCGAAGGCGATCGCGGTGCGGGCGATCCGGTTCTCCAAGATCGCGTGCCCGAAGCTGCCGTCGTCGAAGAGTGCGGTGGGCGGGACCCACTCGGCACCGAGCAGGATCGAGGCGACGGCCGCGAGGAGCAGCACCCCCAGGATCAGCCCGACCCCGGGCAGCCGTCGGCCCCGGACGACCGCGGCGGCAGCTGCTGCCGGGTCGGCCGGGGCCAGGGACGTGCGAATGGTCAACGCGGACTTCACTCAGCCGCGGTGACGTTGACCTTCCCGCCGTCGACCGCCTCGGCGATCGAGGGAACGAGCTCGTCGATGAAGTAGGGGATCGACAGGGTGCTCGCGGCGGAGAAGGTCAGGGACAGTGGCTGGTCGGTCACGTCGAGGAAGTGGCCGCTCTTGATCGCCGGGATCTGGCTGAGCAGCTTGTCCTTCTGCAGGGCCTCGAAGCTGCCTGCGGTGTAGCCGAGGTTGATCAGCACCTCGGAGTCCAGCTCGGGAGCCTTCTCCGCAGAGACATCGGTGTAGAACTGGCCGGCCGGGACGAGCTTGTCGGCAACCGGGGCGATCTCCATGCCGAGCTGGGTGAGCATCTGCGGGCGGGCGTCACCGGCGCCGTAGAGGCCGATGGTGCCGAGCTTGGAGTTGTCCTGGACACCGGTGACCAGGTAGCTGGCGCCGACGATCTCCGGGTGGTCCTTCTGGGCCTGCGCGATCTTGTCCTCGGTCTCCTTCTCGACCTTCTCGGAGAGGGTGACCCGGCCGGTGGCCTTGCCGATCATCTCGAGCGAGTCCTGCCAGGAGGTCAGCCACGGGTCACCAGGGAAGGCGACGGTCGGGGCGATCTGGCTGAGCTTCTTGTAGTCCGCCTCGGTGATACCCGAGTTGGTGGCCAGGATCAGGTCGGGCGCAGCCTTGCTGATCTCGGTGAAGGGGATGCTGGTGTCGGCGTTGTAGCGCACCGGCTGCTTGCCGCCGACCTCCTTCAGCTCGGCGTCGAACCAGTCGGTCGACTGCTGCTCGTTGCCGCCCCAGGTGATCGCCTGGGCAGCAACCGGGACCACGCCCAGCGACAGCGCCACGTCGTGGTCCGACCAGCCGATGGTGGCGACGTTGGTCGGCTCCTCGGTGATCTCGGTGCTGCCGTAGGCATGCTCGACGGTGACGGGGAAGGCGCCCTTGTCCGCCTTCGAGGCGGAGTCCGCGGAGCTGTCCGCGGAGTCGGTCGCGCCTGTGCTGCACGCAGCCAGGCCGGTGGCAGCGAGCACCAGGCTCGCTGCGATGAGTACGGATCGACGAATCACGGGGGAAACCACCTCGGGTTAGGCAATGCTTAGTTAGGACAGCCTAAACACATCTTGGGTTCGAACGAGGCATCGGGCCCCCGGATATGGACAGGTCAGGGTCTGACGAACGCCGCCCGCTCGGCCTCGACCCGATCCCGGATCACGCAGTCGAGCGAGTGGTCGTTGATGATCCCCATCGACTGCATGAACGCGTACATCGTCGTCGGCCCGACGAACTTCCAGCCCCGCTTCTTGAGGTCCCTGGAGAGGCTGACCGAGGCGGGCGAGGTGGCCACCACCTCCGGGACCGTCAGCGGCTCGGGCTCGAAGTCCCAGACGTACGCAGCCAGCGACCGACGCTCCTCCACGAGCTCGACCGCGCGACGGGCGTTGTTGATCGCCGCCTCGATCTTGCCGCGGTGACGGATGATCCGTGCGTCCTGCAGGAGACGCTCGACGTCACCCTCGTCGAACTCGGCAACCGTGTGGAAATCGAATCCCGCGAAGACCTCACGGAAAGCCGGCCGCTTGTTGAGGATCGTGCGCCACGACAACCCGCTCTGGAACCCCTCCAGGCAGATCTTCTCGAAGAGCCGCACGTCACCGCCGGCCGGAAATCCCCATTCGGTGTCGTGGTAGTCGAGGAACTCCGGCGCCCCGCCGGCCCACGCGCAACGCGTCTGGCCGTCGGGAGCCAGGAACGGTGTCTCGCTCATCCACCCGACCCTAGCGGCGACCACCGACAACCCCGCTCAGAGGAGGTGGCGGATCGAGGCGAAGTGGGCCCGGATCTCGTCGTCGCTGCCGGAGCCGTAGATCTCGAGCACCTCGGCCAGTCCGGGCGCGACGTCGCGCAGGGCGTCGACAGCCTGCTGGAGCTCGCGTCCCGAGGCGACCGCACGGAGGACGCCGCGGACCGCGACCCCACCCTCGACAGCCACCGCCCGCGCACCGGTGGTGAGCTCGGAGGCGAGCTCCCGGATCTCGTCGAGCCGCTCGTTGATCTGAGACGTGGTGAGATCCCCGGCGGCCGCGCCGAGATCGATGAGTGCGTGCAGGCGTCCGAGCGCGATCGGGTTGGCGATCTTGACCCGCTGACCGGTCATCAGGTGCGACAGCATCGCGGGGCTCAGGCCGAGCACCTTCGCGGTCGTCGCCTGGGTGAGGCCCAGCGGAGCGGTCGCTCGTCGCACGAGGTCGCCGAGCGGCTCTCCGTACAGCTCACGCTGCTGCTGGATGTTCTCCTCGACGCCCATGCAGGCAATCTACACACGTAGACAAGACGTTTGCAAATGTACTTGCGGAATATACGTTAGTGAACATAGGGTGCGGGGCATGCGGAACAGACTTGTGATCGCCACCGGCCTCGCCGGGGCTCTCATCGCGACCGTCACCGTCACCGGCACCGGCGCCGCCCCCGCTGCCGCCACCGAGGAGCAGGACCAGGGGACCTACGGCCGGATGATGCTCGTGCTCGACTCCTCCGGGTCGATGAAGGAGCCGGCCGGCGGGGGCACCACCAAGATCCAGGCCGCCAAGCAGGCGCTCGACACGGTCATCGACGGCCTGCCGGAGAGCGCCGACGTGGGCGTGCGCGTGTTCGGGGCAAAGGTGTTCGGACGCAAGCAGAAGGGGGCCTGCGAGGACACCCAGCTGGTCGTCGAGCCCGGCACCGGAAACCGTGACGACCTGCGATCCGCGGTGAGCGGCTACAAGCCCTACGGCGAGACCCCCATCCCGGTCGCGCTGAAGCGCGCCGCCGAGGACATCGGGTCCGAGGGCAAGCGGTCGATCGTCCTCGTCTCCGACGGCGAGTCGACCTGTGGCGACCCCTGTCCGACAGCCCAGGCGATCGCCGCGCAGGGCATCGACCTGCAGATCGACGTCGTCGGTCTCTCGGTCTCGGGCAAGGCGCGCAAGCAGCTCGAGTGCATCGCCGAGAAGGGCAACGGCACCTACTACGACGCCGACGACGCCGAGGGCATCGGCGATTCGATCTCAGGGGCCTCCCAGCGGGCGCTGCGGCCGTTCGAGTTCACCGGCGCCCCTGTGGAGGGCACCGCCGACGCGGCCGATGCACCCGTGCTGGAGGCGGGGCAGTATCTGGACACGATCCAGACCCGCGACGAACGCTTCTACCGCTTCGAGCGCACCGCCGCCGGCACCACCGTCCACCTGGGCCTGATCTTCGAGGGCGAGTCCGAGGACCTGGTCAGCAACCTGAGCCCCAGGATCAGCGTCGAGAACGAGGACGGCAACCTCATCCAGTGTCGGTGGACCGTGGTGCAGAGCGGGACGTACGGCGACGGCAACCGGCTGATCTTCGGCTCCACCCACAGCGGGGACACCGACCCGGGGGAGCCGTGCAACACGACCGACGAGCTGATCCTGTCCACGGCGCCGGGACGCGGCGACTCCGGCGCCATCGCCGGGAAGCCGGTCCAGCTGATGGTCTACGAGGAGCCGCCGGTTGGTACGGCCGCTCTCGACGCCCTTCCCCCTCAGCCCGACCAGCCGACATGGAGCGACCTGACGCCTGCAGAGCCGACCGGCGACGTCGTGCCGGGCAGCGCGATCGCCAACGCGCCGATCGTCGAGGACGGGACGTACTCCTTCGACATCAACCCGGGCGAGAACCAGGTCGTCGGCGTCCCCGTCGGCTGGGGCCAGCACCTGCAGGCGCAGTTCGACGCCAGGATGACCGACGCCATCCGCGCCGAGTGGGGCGTCGGCGCCGGCGTCGAGCTCGACGTCATCGGGCCGCTCGGCGGCGAGGCGACGGTCGACATCGGCACGGACGCCCCCGAGAGCTGGTGTGCCACTGGGCTCCTGCAGCACTGCGACGACGCCTGGCGCACCGGCACCCTCTCCAACACCGTCGCCTACCGAAACCGCTTCGACACCGCTGATGCGACCGCGTCGACCGGGCTGCCGGGCATCCACTACGTCCGGGTGCAGTACGGCCTTGCCGAGAACATCAACGTGCCCTACACGCTCACGATCAAGACCGTCGGGAACGCCGGAGAGGGCGAGCCGGACTACGAGAAGGTGTCCGGCCTCACCCCGCCGACCACCGAGCTCAACCTGAACTCGTCCGGCAGCGCCCAGAGGACCGAGGGTTCCGACGACGCGGGCGAGGGCGAGACGACCGACGCCTCCGAGACCCGGAGCCGCGACGACGCGGCGAGTGCCGCCGACACCGTCAAGCTGGTCGCCGGCATCGGCGGCGCCGGGCTCGGCATCGCCGCGCTCGCCGCGGCGGCCGTGCTGCTGATCCGGAGGCGGAGCGCCTAGATCAGCAGGAGGGCACTGCTCGAAAGCAGCAGGATCCCGGCAACCATCAGCACGACGATCGGCCACACCGGCCGGTCGTCGTGCTGTTCAGTACGCCGCACCGCGGTCTTCGCCGGAGCGGCCCGAGGCGGAGGAGGCGGAGGAGGCGGAGGGGGTGGCGGAGACATGTGCCCAGCGACGTACTGGTCCAGGACCTCGGCCTCCCCCGGCTCCCAGGGCCGGGCGGGCACGGCCTCGGCGAGCAGCCGGCGGAACTCCACGGCGGTCTGCGGCCGGGCCGCGCGGTCCGGGCCGATCGCCCGGAGCAGCAGCCGGCCCAGCGGCGTCGCCGGGACGTACGCCGGGTCGTGCGGGGGCTTCGCCCCGGTGAGCAGCTGCAGACCGGTGACGGCGGTGGCATAGAGGTCGTCCCGCGGGTCCGGGTCGCTGCCCTGGTCGGGCGCCATGTAGCCCGGCGTACCGAAGGTCACGTCTGCCTCGGTGAGCCGTGGCTGGTCGGCGGGCACGGCGATACCGAAGTCGGAGAGCCGCACGTGCGGAACGCCTGCGCCGGTCACCTCCAGGAGCAGGTTGCCCGGTTTCACGTCGCGGTGCACCACACCGGCGGCATGCACCGCCTCGAGGCCCGAGAGGGTCTGGTCGAGAACCGCAACGACCCACTGCTCGGAGAGTGCGCCGTAGTCGCCCAGGAGCATGGCGACCGACCCGCCGCGCAGCAGCGGCATCGTGAACAGCACGTTGTCGTCCTCGCCCGCCCAGCCGAGCGGGGTCACGACGTGCGGGTGATGGATCCGGGTGGCCTGCTCGCGGATGAACCGGAGCAGGGAGGAGGCATCACGCTGGCGGAGCAGCTTGGCGGCCTTGACGTCGCCCTCGCGACGGTCCCGGACCTGCCAGACCGCGCCCATGCCGCCCTCCGCGATGGGCTCCAGCAGCTCGTAGCGCCCCGCGAAGACCTCGCCCACCCGATGCTCAGATCTTGGTGCGGTGGAAGCTCTGGAAGCTGCGCGAGGCGGTCGGGCCGCGCTGACCCTGGTAGCGGCTGCCGTACTTCTCGCTGCCGTAGGGGTTCTGTGCCGGCGAGGTGAGTCTGAAGAAGCAGTACTGACCGATCTTCATGCCCGGGTAGAGCTTGATCGGCAGCGTCGCGACGTTGGCCAGCTCGAGCGTCACGTGACCGGAGAAGCCGGGGTCGACGAAGCCGGCGGTGGCGTGGGTGAGCAGTCCGAGCCGCCCCAGCGACGACTTCCCTTCGACGCGCGCGGCGATGTCGTCGGGCAGGGTCACGGTCTCGTACGTCGACCCGAGCACGAACTCGCCCGGGTGCAGGATGAACGGCTCGTCGCCCTCGGTCTCGATCTGCCGGGTGAGCTCGGACTGGTCCACGGCCGGGTCGATCGTGGCGTACTTGTGGTTGTCGAAGACCCGGAAGAACCGGTCCAGACGTACGTCGACGGACGACGGCTGCAGCATCGACTCGTCCCAGGGGTCGATGACGATCCGTCCGTCGTGGATCTCGGTCAGGATGTCCTTGTCGCTCAGCAGCACGAGGCAAATCTAGCCCAGGCCAGACCTGACGCCGTCGGCGCTGCGTACGGTTGAATCAGGGTCATGGCACTGGATGCGCTGATCCCCGGCGGCTATCGCCGGTACGTCGCGCTGGGCGACTCCTTCACCGAGGGCGTCGGCGACACCGACCCGCGCCGCCCGAACGGCGTACGCGGCTGGGCCGACCGGGTGGCCGAGGTGATGGCCGAGCGGACCCCTGAGTTCACCTACGCCAATCTCGCCGTCCGCGGCCGTGGGATCGACCGGATCGTCAAGGAGCAGGTGGCGGCGGCGCTCGCGCTCGAGCCGGACGTGGTCACGATCTACGGCGGGTCTGTCGACCTGATGTGGCCGCACGTCGACATCGACACCCTGCTCGCGACCTACGAGACGGCGATCGGGCAGCTGGTCGACAGCGGCGCGAAGGTGGTGCTCTTCACGGCCTACGGCGCGCGGGCTTCCACCGTCGGGCGGCTGCTGCGCGGGCGCTTCGCGGTCTACAACGAGGCCGTCCGGGAGATCGCTCAGCGGCGCGGGGCCACGCTGGTCGACTTCTGGCGGATGACCGAGTACGACGACGCGGGCTACTGGGACGGCCACGGCTTCCTGGGGGCTCCCGGCCATCAGCTGATGGCGATCAAGGTCCTCGACACCCTCGGCATACGCCACCACCTGCCCACGCCTAAGCCGCTGGTCGTCATCGAGGAGCCGGGCCCGAACGGCCTGGCCGGCCCGATCCGCGAGGTCCGCCGGCTGGCCGCCCGGGCACTCCCCTGGGCCGTACGTCGCATGCTCCGTGGGCCCGTGGGCGATGGGATGTCCGCCCGCTATCCCCGGTTGACGCGACTTTCCTGACCGGTTTCACATCTGGCTGGGAGTGTGGGGTAACATCCTGGTCGCACCTGCGGACGTAGCTCAGTTGGTAGAGCGCAACCTTCCCAAGGTTGATGTCGCGAGTTCGAATCTCGTCGTCCGCTCCACGTTCCATAGCAGGTCAGCCCGCACTTTCGTCGTCATCGTCGACAGTGCGGGTTTCTGTTTGGGCCTCAGATGCCCCCAGGATGCCCCCGACCCTCTTGGCTGAGTCCCACAGGTTGTTGTCGATGAGGTGGCCGTAGAGGTCCATCGTCATCGCGGCGGAGGCGTGCCCCAAGATCCTCTGAACCACCTTCGGGTCAGCGCCAGCACCGAGCCAGAGGGAGGCGCAGGTGTGGCGGAGGTCGTGCACGCGGAGCGTCGGCCGATCGATCTTCTTGATAGCCCCCGACCAGCCGACCGAGCGCTTCCAGTTCGGCTCACTCAGCGGTCCACCCTTGGGGGCATGGAAGATCCAGTCACCGGACTTCTTGCCCGCACACCACTTGTCGATGATCGGCACCAACTCGTCGACCAGGGGCACCGTGCGAGAGCGCTTGTTCTTGAGGCTGTCCTCGAAGAGTGAGCCCGTGGCCACGTTGGACATGACCGTGCGCTGAAGCCGCAGACCCTCCCCGGGAACCTTCACCCGGTCACCCACCTTAAGCCCGGCCAATTCGGCCCACCGGAGGCCAGCGAGCGCGAGCACCCAGACCACATCGCGGTACTCACTGGAGCAGGCAGCGGAAAGAGCTGCGATCTCATCGCGGGAGAGGAACTGACCCTCTCGCTTGATGTGGCCAGCCGTAGGGGGCTTCACTCCGGCCGCAGCGTTGGCCGTGACCCGACCGTCGAGCACCGCGTACGCCAGGAGCCGACGAAAGACGCCGAGGGAGCGTGCAGCAGTCGAGGGCGACAGACCGTCAGCGACCATCCGGCCGACCCACGAGGAGATCTCGGCCGAGGTGATCGAGGCGACCGGGGCCTTGCCGAAGCGAGGTTCGATATGTCGACGCCAGATCCCGGTTTCGAGGGCGAGGGAGTTCTTCTTGATCGTCTGGCGCGACTCCAGCCAGTCGACAGCGACCACGGAGAGAGCCACCCGGCCCCGACGAGGGTCGAACCACTCCCCCATGCGCAGCCGTCGTTTCTGGTCCTCCTCCCAGGTCTCGGCATCCCGCTTACGGTCGAAGACCCGGGTAGCGACCTCACGGCCGTGATGCTTCACCCGAGCCCGGTAACGGACCTTCCCCTCGGCAGTGGTGTAGCGCTGCACACTCATGCCGCCACCTCCGTCTGCTCCGTCACCCAGGCCACAACGTCCGAACGCTTCCAGGCCAGGCGACGACCGATCTTGACCGCAGGAGCGAACTTGCCCTCCTGCCGCAGCCAACGCACGGTCAGCACCGACACCCGGAGGTATTCCGCGACCTCATCAAGCGTCATCAGCGGCTCCATCTCAACCGCGTTGTTCGTACTCATCACTGTCCCCTTCATCGGTTGTTGGTGTTCTTGGTCTGGGCTTTCCACTGGTCGTATTCGCGGGCGCGGGCTGCGGCGGCGAGGGCGAGGGTTTCGTCGCCGGGGGTGGGCCAGCCGATGCCGTCGAAGGTCCAGTTGCCGATGACGAGGGTGGTTTCCTCGTCGGCCAACAGGCAGGCTTCGAGTTCGCCGAGGTCGAGCAGCGTGGCGCGGGCTTGCTCGTTGTGTTCGGCGGCCGCGCGGATCTCGGCGTATCGAGCGCGGGCGCGGCGGAGGCGGCCGAGGCTGATGGAGTAGCGCCGGGACTTGGTGGAGAAGTGGCCCCGGAAGCCGAGCATGTGAGCCCACTTGCCGAGCAGGGCGTACGGGTTGACCGGCTCGGTCTCCTTCACCTCAGCCTTACGCGCGCCGTTCTTCACTGCGTAGTGCCGCATCGCGCGCATGGCGAGTTGGTCACATCGTCGGTTCATCGCGGCCAGGTGGGGGCGTTGGGCGTCGGCGGAGCGGATGGAGTTGGCGTCTTTGGTGGCGTACTTGGCCAGGTAGCCCGCGACCTGCTCAGGGACCAAGGGACTGTCCGGGTCGTCGGTGCGGTGCCCGTCGCGGACCACGCGGATATCGAGCTGCTTTCCCCACCGCAACAGACGGGGCACGTCGGCATCGTCGACCGGCGGGGCGGTGAACTTGACGGCACGTGCGGCGTGCTCGAGGAGGCCGGCGAGCGTGCGACCGTCGAGCGGGGCCGGCGAACCGGGACCGTCGGGGCCGTCGAGCCGGATGAGGGCGTGGAAGTGGACCAGCCCGCGGGCTTGGTATTCGGCGACTTTGGCGAACTGCACCGCGGCGTGCTTCTTCAACGCGGACTCTGTGACACCCAGGGTCCGAGCGAGGGCGCGGCGGAGTTCGATGGTGAGGCGTCGCCACAACTCGGGGGCGTGCCACTGCCAGATGATCGCGCTGTCGGTGTCGTGGCACTCGGGGCACAGTGGCGCGCCAACGATCGGCTCGTCTTCGTCGTGGCGCGCCATGCATGACACCGGTCGACCGTGCTCGCATCGGGCGCCACCGTCACGGTTACGGGGACGGCAGCGGGAGCCGTTCTTGAAGTGGGTGTGGACCGGTCCGAATGACGGGGCGGTGAAGGTGGCGAACAGCAGCGGGTTGTCTGCCACGGTGGCGGGAATCGTCTTGCCCCCGACGAGCCCGGCGTTGATCATGGCGAAGGTGTCGCGGGCATAGGTCCTGGAGCACGCCGGGCAGACCTCGGCGCGACGGTTGCCGCAGGGTCGGAAGAGGACCCCGAGCGGGGCATTCGCGGACGCGTAGGTGCCGACGAGATCCCCGCTAGCGAGGTCGAAGGTCTCGGATGATCCGGTCAGCCGGATGGGACGTGCGCAGTTGTTGACGCTGGCGAGGGATTCGGCGAAGGCGTCGAAGGTCCCCTCACGCCAACGGGACAGCATCCCGGCCGCCTGGTCGGGGGTGAGGCCGGACAGATCCAGCGGCGCATCCTCCCCATACCCGGGGAAGGAGCCCCGAGCCGGAGACGATGCGTCACTGTGGATGCCCGGTGCATCCACGGTCGAGGTGGTCACGCGGCAGCACCCCGGAACCTGGCAGCGCAGCCGGGGCGAGCGGTGCGAAGGACAGCGGCAGCCGCGTGAATGTTGGCGTGGATGTTGGCGTTGAAGCCGCCCCAGCCAGGGCAGCCAGGTGCGCAGTGTCGCCAGTAGTGACCACACGCCAGGAACATCGGGCAGCCGTACTCGTCAAGCAGGCACACCGGGACGGCGTTGGTTGTGGTGTTGGCCGTGATCATGCTGCACCGTCCAGGGCCGGGGCGTCGAGGTCGCCGAAGACTTCCCCGATCACCTCGCCGAGCATCAGCGGGAGTTCGAGCTGCTCCCCAAGAACCGGCTTGGACCCGATGCTCAGGCTGACAACCTGGTCGCGGTCAGTCCCGGCCCACATGCCACCAGAAAGCCGCTCTTCGAGGGCGTAGGAGTTGCAGGCGGAGCGGACGGGGCACCCGTCGCATGTGGCCCGCAGGACCTCGACCACGAACGGCGGAAGGTCCACGGTGTCGGTGGTCCAGGGCATGCCCCGGTTCTCCGGCGAGGCACACGCAGCCTCTCTCATCCATGTGGTGCTCATCGCGCACCGCCGTCAGTGAGGGAGAGCGGCATACCCGAGGCGTCGACGGCATCCGGGATGGTCACCAGGTCCGGGGTCGCGGGGTAGAGCGAGGCGAGACGCCGAATGAGTTCGTCGGGCCAGTAGTCGGCGCGGATGCGGTCGGTGGAGCCGTCCTCGTCGATGATCCAGGCCGTGCCCTGGGCAGCCTTCAAGATCCGGTGTGCAGCCGCCTGGGTGGCCATGCCGTCACCAAGGACCATGTTGGTCTCCATCGCGGAGCGGACCCGGAGCGCGATGGTCTGGGTGAACAGGCCGCGCATGTCGATGACCTCCTTACGGGGGTCCTGGACGAACGCGCACACCACGACACCCACCGCGCGACCGATGGAGAGAAGCCGCTTGAGGAGCCGCTCGGCCTCCTTCTTGATCTCCGGGTCGGCGTACGCGGTCAGCGAGGCCAACTCATCGATGACGAGCAGGTAGAGCGGGTCACCCGGGCCGGGCTTGTGGTTGCGAGAGATGCCCTGCAGGGCCTCGGTGCGCTGGTCTGCGATGGAGACGAACTCACGCAGCATCTCCACGGCCTGCTCACCCTTGGCGGCAATCTTGGTGAACAGCGGGGCACCCATCATCAGCTCCATGCCGCCCTTGAGGTCGATCCCGTAAGCGCGTACGGCGTCGACCGCGATAGCGGGCGAGAGGGAGCCGACGATGCCCCACAGGAACGAGCCCTTACCGGCGCCAGACGCGCCGACGACGAGGGTGTGTCGCTGCTCGATCTGGAGGTGGAACGGCTTGCCGTTCTGACGGCGACCGAGCAGAACCGTCTCTGTCTGCATCCGGGGCTCCGGCATGACGGCGGTTGCGGGCTTGGTGATGAGGTCACGCATCACGAGCTCGAACATCACCGTGGAACCGGGGCGACGCTTGGCGGGGTAGACCCGGTAGGAGTCGGCCTGATACGTGGCCGCGAGTTTGGGGGCGAAGGCCTCCAGGTCGGCCAGGGCCTGACCGCGACGGGTCCGGACCTTGAGCGTCACCGAGTGGGCCGAGGTGATCACCCTCTTGAGGCGAGGATCGCGCCACTTCTCGATCGACTCTTCACCCACGCCCATGCGCTTGACCCGCTTGGTCCGACGCTTGGACAGCCCGGCTTCACGGGCGAGGGACTTCCAGGTGAACCGGAAGACCAGCCACCACCAGGCACGCCGGACCAGCATGCCCAGCCAGACCAGCGCCGCCAGGGTCGGCTTACGAGTGGCCGGGAGCGCGATCAGGACCCCGACCGCCAGGGCGACCAGGCCGCCGAGGCTGTAGACGAGTGTTTCCTTCATGACTTGCTGCCTTTCAAGATCTGGGGGTTGGAGTCCCGCCAGCCGCCACGCGCTTCCCTTCACGCGACGGCCAGCGGGAGCCTTCGGGGTGCCACGGCGTGCTCAGTCGAAGAGCACGCGGGCGACGAGGTAGAGCAAGCCGAGGACCATCACGACGCCGAGCGCGGTGCCCATCAGGCCTTCACCTCGGCGGTCTCGTAGGCGACGACGCTGACGTCGATCGGGCTGTCGGTGGCGCGGTCGACTAGGCCGATGTAGTCGTGCATGATCTGGCCGTCGATGATCGGGCCTCGGTAGTGCCCCGTCAGGCCGAGCGCATCGGCCAGCGTCTGAGCCTCGCCAAGGGTGCGCATGGTGACCCGCACTTCGGCGAGCAGTCGCTTACCGTCGAGCGTGCTTCCGTCCTCGAGGATTTCCAGCGAGACCAGCCCCGGGGACTGGACGTCGATCTGCGGCAGGCGCTCCATCACGTTGCCCAGGAACTCCAGTTCGGCCCACATCACGCAGCCGCCTTCGAGGTCGTACCCGCAGCGGGCTTCCGAGCGCCGGGGGCCTCCATGCCCGTGGCCGTGAGCGACCACATCAACTTGGGACGGTTGCCGGAGTCGTCGATCCACGGGACGCCCACCAGGTCGGTGAACACGACCGGGACGAACGGGAGACCCGTGTCGTTGGCCGGGGGCACCGGCTGGTGCTTGGCGAGGATCTTGACGTTGACCGTCTTGTCGTTCTTGCCCGCCTCCGGGTCAGCGTCGAGGACCGGCACGGTCCAGGTCGGCAGGCCGGTCTCCTTGTCGATCTTCTGCGGACGGGTTCCGTCCGGGAGCGGTGCCGCCTCCCAGTCCTGCACCGGCTCGACCGCGCCGACGACGAACGCGCCAGCCGAGAACACCAGGTCGTTGCCGAGGTTCATCTTGCGAGGGATCGCCATGACTAGTTCTCCTTGGTTCCGCGTAGTGACCTATTCACTACTGCATAACCACGACTATGCACGAGTGAATAACGCGAGTCAAGGGCAACGCCCGAACTTGCTCGAAGGAGGCTCAGACGCGCCGAGCGAGCGCCGCAGGCAGGAACGCCACGGCACCAGCGAGCAGAACGGCAGAGGCCAGGAGCAGAGACACATCGAGGTCTACGGCTGAGGCCGCCACTCCCCCGATCACCGAGCCAAGTGCGGCGGCGCCGATCCCGACGACGCGCGTACCGGCCGTGATTCGGCCGAGCAGGTGATCAGGAGTCAAGGTCTGGCGAGCAGTTCCGCCGACCACGCTGACCACCGTTGAAGCAAGGCCGACAACGACGAGCGCAGCGCCCGAGGCGTAGACGTTCTGCGTCGTGACGACCACGAGCCAAGCGATGCCTTGCACGGCGAGGGCGAGAGCGTACGTCGAGGCCGCCGACAAGACCCGATGCACACGGGACCCGAGCCAACCACCCGCCGCGCCGCCAACCGCGAGCATCGCAAGCAGGATGCCGAAGCCCTGGTCATGAAGGCCAAGAGCGTCCTGGGCAAAGAGCACCAGGATTGCGAAGGCGATGTTGTAGCCGAGGTTGTACGTCCCCATGCCGAGCGTGAGAAGGCGAAGGCCCGAGTGCCGCACGAGGTAGAGAACGCCGTCTCGCACGGCGTGATGGACGGGCTGGACTCCATCGGGGTGCTCAGCACGGCCCAGCCCGGAAAGCCCGATCAGCAGGAGTGCAGACACGAGGAACGTCCCCGTGTTCAGCGCGAAGGGCAGCACTGCGGCCGACGCGAAGAGCGCAGCGCCCAGCGGCGGACCCACCAGCGAGCGACCGAAGATATCGAGGGTCCAGAGATGGCCGTTGGCCCTGGCAAGCGCCGCTGGCTCCCGCGTCGCGAGCACAGGGATTGCGGCTTGCGCGGCCGGATCGAAGAAGCAGCTCGCGCAGGCGATCAGGAAGACCACGGCAATCAGGCCCCAGATCGGGAGCCAGTCCACCAGGACGCCAACGGCAACGAGCGCCAGGAGCACCACGCGAACGAGGTCCGCAACGACCATCGTCTGCCGCCGTGGCCACCTGTCGACCAAGGCGCCGGCAGGGAGCCCAACGACGAGCCATGCGGCGTACGAGGCCGCTGCAACGAGAGACACGAGCAGCGGGTCCCGAGTGAGCGAGGCGGCGAGCAGCGGGACGGCTGCCGTCGCCGCCCCCTGACCAATCATGGAGACGCCAGTGGAGGCCAGCAGACGCCCGAGCCCGCGCGGGCTGGTTCCTGGCTGCCTGACCTCCACTGGTGCGCTCACTTGCTCAGAGCCTCCATGGTGAACTCACCGTTGGCGACGCCCAGCAGGAAGGCTTCCCACTCCTTGCGATTGAACTCCAGGACGGGGCCAGCGCCATTCGCCTTGGTGTCGCGGACGCCGACGATGCCGTCCACCTCTGCCACCTCGACGCAGCCGCCCGAGTCGCTGCCGGTGCTCTTCCGCCAACGTGCGTTCTGCCACTTGTCATTCATCGAGCACTCCTCATCCCTTCGTGCCTCGCAGGTTGCGAAGCGTGGTTTCCAGATACTGCCGGGACGCCTCGACACTCAGCGCGTCCTTCTGCAGCTTGTCAAAGGTCGAGTCGTACGCCAGAACGTCCACCTCGTCAGAAAGGTAGGTGTCGGCTCGGAACGACTCGACCATCACCACGGACGGCCGGTTGTCCGTGAAGTCATAGATCATGAACCCGCCGATTGCGAACGCTGTCGCCTTGCCACCAGGAGCGAGGATTCGAAGGTCAACACGTTCCGGGTCCACGTCCATGAGTCTGCGCAGTTGCTCCCCCATCACGGCGGATTCACCAGGCCACCGCATAAGCGCGCGGGCATCGAGGACGACCTCGTAACGCCCCGGGCCGCTCTCCATGAAGGCCCCTTGACGGGCCATCCGGCGTTCTGCGATCGCATCACTTTCCGCGTAGCCGAGCGCATCAGCGATACCCCGTGCGTACTCCCGGGTTTGCAGGAGACCTGGGACGAGCAGCCCTTGGTGTTGTCTCAGCCGTGCGACGCGCTGCTCGATCGCTCCAATCTCGCCCTGTCGTCGACGTGTTCCGCCAGCGCGCACCACCCAAGCACCGGCCAGCCCTTCCCGGCGCGCGACTGTGGCAAGAAGTTCCGCCCGAACTTCTTCGGGAGCGCCGTAATAGTCGAGCAGCGTCGCGATCTCTTCGAGCGAAGCCGCAAAGCGCCCAGTCTCGACCCTGGACACCTTCGGCTGGGACCACCCGAGTTCGCGCGCAACCGCCGAGCCCGATAGTCCAGCGTCCTCGCGATAACGGCGGAGTTCGCCGCCGATCCGTACGAGCGCTGCGTCAGTCACCCTTCACCCCATTCATTCATTCGTGCATACCCGACCATAGACCCTTGCCCCGGGGAAGGGACAGCGCTCTTCCTTGATAGTTACGCGGGGTGGCCCGCCGAATTTCTGGCTACTCTCCGTCAGCCGACACGCGTCAGTCGCCGATCCAGTGGAGTGCCGAGCCGGGGCGCTTAGAACACTCATTAGCCAAGACCTGAAGACGCAGGAGCCCTCTGCGCTCAGGACCGGCAGTTGCCGCGGCCAGCGCGCGAACACAGTCACTGATTAGGCGAGGCATGACTTCCGAAGGCATCACTGTTGTGCCGAATGGGTCGACCGACTCCAGCAGAGTTAGACCGTCACTCAGTTGGCCGTATGGCGACCGACCTACGAAGCGATCGAAGTCGCCTGCGGCATCGAAAGTCCCACCTGACGGGTCAGCCAGCCTAGTGACCGTTCCACCAGCCGCGTCCCGGAGTTCAACGTAGGTGCCCACCGCCTCATTCTCGCCCTTCCAGCCATGCCGTTGCCCGTGGTTGAGGTCTCGCGGATCAGATGGCAGACCACCCCACGCGTCGCCAGTCGGTACGAGCGGCTGACTTCCCGGCCACTCGTGAGAACTTTCTCTACTGACTCAAGGCGGCCTTCGGCCGCGAGCGCGGCCTCCGGGGGCGTGCGGCCTGGCGGCCGGTCCCCCTACGTGCCGCGCAAATGAAGAAGAGCGCCCAGTCCGTAGACCAAGCGCTCACTCTCCAGGGCAGCAGCTAGAACCGCTCGACCCGCCGAGGTCGTTGCTTCTCACTCACGAGCCACACCAGTTCTTCCGCCGATGACGAGGGCGGGGGCAGCCGTGGCGGCATACGTTGTCCAGCCCTCGACGAGTCGACCAGGCGTAGGCTTTCGCACGTCAGGGGCAAGCCCCCGAACCCCCGCCGAGGGGGCCAGGTGCCGGAATGGGTGACGCTCCGCCCCCGCGATACGGACACTCGCACGTGCCCCCAAGATGCCCCCGATACGCTTGGACAGGCCCTTCGTTGCCATGAAGAGCCAGCACGGAATCCCGGTCCACGGAAGCACGAACGGGCGGATGTGGGGTGGGGTAATCTGATTCCCAAGGTTGATGTCGCGAGTTCGAGTCTCGTCGTCCGCTCCACAGATCCAGGTCGTGCCGTTTGGCACGGCCTGTTTCAGTTCACTTGCACGATCCAAGTGATGCGGCACACGATCACGGGTGTTTGCGCTTTGTGTCGATTAAGATTGGGTTTCTGTTTTCCCATCACTGTGTGAACGACACGTAAAGGATCACTCGCCATGCCCGCGGGCTCGAGCAACCGATTCACCGACGGACGAGTCCCCGACCACGGCATCGGAGACCTCTTCACCTACGAGGCACGCCTGCAGGCGCGGCTCGACGTGGAGGCGGCGCTCGCCGAGGCCGAGGCGGCCGTGAAGGTGATCCCCGCGGAGGCCGGCGAGGCGATCGCCGAGGCCGCCGACCTGGACAAGCTCGACCTGGACCGCATCGAGAAAGCGACCGCCGAGCACAGCCATCCACTGACCCCGCTGGTCGAGGAGCTCTCCCGGGTCGTCGGCAAGAAGCACGGCGGGTGGGTCCACTGGGGCGCCACCACGCAGAACATCACCCAGACCGCCGACCTGATCCTGATGCGCCAGGCGCACGACACGATCCTCGACCTGCTCGGTGACCTGCTCCGCTCGCTGTCGAAGGTCGCCGAGGCCGGCGCCGAGGTGCCGATGCCGGGACGTACGCACTCCCAGCACGCCGTCCCGATCACCTTCGGCTTCAAGGTCGCCATCTGGATCGACGAGATCGCGGCGCACGTCGACCGACTTCGCTCGGTCGAGGACCGCGTCTTCCGGCTCCTGATGGGCGGGGCCGCCGGCACCATGGCCTCCTTCGGCTCCCACGCCCGCGCCATCGAGACCGAGACCGCCTCCCGGCTCGACATGGGCTCGATGCCGGTCCCCTCGCGCGCGATCAACGACGGCATGGTCGAGTGGGTCTCGATCCTCGGTCTCCTCGGCGGCACCGCCGGCAAGATCGGCAAGGACGTCTACTCGATGATGCAGCCCGAGTTCGGCGAGGCCTTCGAGCCGATCCCCGAGGGCACCATCGGCTCCTCGACGATGCCTCACAAGCGCAACCCGCAGCTGACGTTGGACGTGATCACCGCCGCCACGCAGCTGCGCGGGCTGGTCGCCCCGGCGATGGAGTCGATGCTCCACGACCACGAGGCCAACGGCGCCATGACCGGCATCCTCGAGGACGCGGTCGCGCAGGCCTCGCGCCTCGCGGGTGATGTCCTGGCCCGGCTCGTGGTCATCTTCACCGGCCTGACCTTCGACGAGGACCGCATGCGCGCCAACCTGGCCCTGTCCGGCGGTCTCATCGGCTCCGAGTCGCTGATGCTCGAGCTCGGTGAGCGCATCGGCCGCCAGGTCGCCCACGACGTCGTCTTCGAGCTGGCCCAGCGTTCCGCCGTCGAGGAGCTCGACTTCGCCTCGCTGCTCGCCGAGTCCCCCGAGGTTTCCGAGCACTTCACCCGCGGCGAGATCGCCGACCTGCTGGACCCGTGCCGCCACCTCGGTGAGTCCGCCAACATCGCTCGCGCCATGGCCGAGCACGCCCGCCGGGTGGCCGACACCATCCAGATTCCCGCCGTCTGAGGCTGGCTTTCCACGGACGTCGATAGGCTGCGTACGTGGCTTTCGAAGGTTTTCCCGTTGCGGCGCTCGACTTCTACGACGACCTCGAGGTGGACAACACCAAGTCGTTCTGGGAAGCCCACAAGCACATCTACAAGGAGTCGGTGCACGCGCCGATGAAGGCGCTCACCGACGAGCTCGCCGAGGAGTTCGGCAGCGCCAAGATCTTCCGGCCCTACCGCGACGTACGTTTCTCGAAGGACAAGCTCCCCTACAAGACCCACCAGGGAGCGTTCGTGGCGGTGGCGCCACAGACCGGCTACTACGTCGAGGTATCCCCGCGCGGCATCCGCACCGGCGGCGGCTGCTACTGGTTCGAGCCGCCTCGGCTGGCCGCCTTCCGCGACGCCATCGTCCACGACCACTACGGCCCCGACCTGGAGAAACGCCTCGCGGTCGCGGAGAAGAAGGGCTACGAGGTCACCGGCGACCGCCTCAAGACGGCCCCGCGCGGCATCGACAAGAACCACCCCAAGATCGAGCTCCTCCGCCACAGGTCCATCCACCTCGGCCGCACCCTCGGCTTCGACGACGTCATCCACACTGCGGCCCTCGTCGACGAGGTCAAGAAGGACTGGCGGGCCGTACGTCCGTTGGTGGAGTGGATCGCGGAGCACGCGGTGGCCTGACGTCGTGCTTGCGGGGTCTGGCGGGGGTAGTCCAGGGAGTTTCCGTCGGTTACCGGCCGGTATTACGACGGAAACTCCCTGGACTATCCCGCCAGACCGGCCTCACGCCGACGTAAAGCTCGCCATCGTGCGCTCGGGCTCCCAGAAGGCCTTCATGGACTTGATCCGGCCGTCCTCGTTGACGGTGTAGACCATGATCAGGTCGGTCGTGGTGTGACTGCCGTCCGGGAAGCTCGTCTTGATGCGGCCGATGTTGGCGCAGGTGTTGCCCTCGGGGTTGGCGAAGGAGTCGTTGATCTCGAACTCGAACCTGTGGACCGAGGCGATCGCCTTCTCCCAGAACGCCTTCAGCCCCTCGTGACCGTGGTGGCCCTTGCCCTCGGGGTCGAACATCGACGGCCCGACGGGGTCCTCGAGGACGCAGTCCTCGGCGTAGATCGTCAACCACTCGTCGAGGTCGCCCTTGGCGACGGCGGCATAGGAGCGCTGCCCGGCCGTACGTGCCGGGTGTTCGTCGTCGGGGGCGTTCCAGGTGATGGCGTCGGAGGAGATCATGCAGGTGATCGTACGCCGAAACTGTAACGTGTTCTACCTGATCACCGACTCCTGCCCGGCTAGGGTCACCGGGTGACCGTCTCGGAGACCGATCGCAGGACCGCGACACCGGGACGGGACTTCAACCGGCTCTGGCTGGCGACGGCGACGAGCCAGGCCGGGTCGACGATCGCCTACGGCGCCCTGCCGCTGGTCGCGGTGCTCGTCCTGGACTCGTCCACGTTCCAGGTGTCGCTGCTGGCGGCGCTGTCCGGGTTCGCGGCCGCGGCAGCCGGAGTACGGCTCGGCCCCTGGATCGAGTACCGACACAAGCGACCGACGATGATCGGCGCCGACCTGATCCGGTTCGCGGCGATGCTCAGCATCCCGGCAGCCGGCCTCCTGGACCTGCTCACCTATGTGCACCTGTGCGTCGTCGGCGTCCTCGCGGCGACCTGCGAGCTCGCCTTCACCGCCGCCTCCGGCGCGCACCTGAAGGCGCTGGTCGCCCCGGAGGCCAGGCTCGCCGCGACGAGCCGGCTGGAGACGACGTTCTGGACCACGTTCACCGCGGGCCCACCGATCGGTGGCGCTCTCGCCTCCGTGTTCGGGCCGACGCTGACGGTGCTGGTCGACGCCGTGACCTACCTGCTCTCCGCGCTGGGCATCCGCTCGATCCGTACGCCGGAGCCGCAACCGCCGGCACGGAAGCCGCAGCACTGGCTGGCCGAGGTGACCGCCGGCTGGCGCTACATCTTCGCCCGGCCCGACCTGCGCGCGCTCTTCCTGAACGCCGCCCTCTTCGGCTCGTGCGTGATCGCGACCAGCCCGCTGCAGACCGTGCTGACGCTGCGGGAGCTCGGCATTGAGCCATGGATGTACGGCGTCGCCATGGGCCTCCCCTGCCTCGGCGGCATCCTCGGCGCCATGTGCGCACCTCGCCTCACCAGCCGGCTCGGCGAGCGAACGGTGCTGCTGGGATCGGGCGTCGCCCGGACCGTCTGGACCGTCCTGATCGCGCTCACCCCGGCCGGTGCGGCCGGGTTCGCCTGGTTCACGGCCGCCAACTTCGGACTGATCCTCTGCGCGGGCGTCTTCAACCCGACCTTCGCCACCTACCGGATGCGCGAGACCGACGACGACCACATGGCGCGGGTGCAGGCGGCCTGGTCGATCACGATGAAGGTCGCCCAGCCGGTCGGCGTACTGGCAGCCGGGGCACTTGCCGCCGCGACGAGCCCACGGACCGCGATCGCGGTGGCCGGCGGCGTACTCCTGCTCTCCTCCGGGCTGCTCCCCTGGCGTTCCGCTGTGACGAAGAACCCTACCTGTGAGTAGCCCCGGGCTTGCCACCCCCTGACCGCATGCCTATTCTTGATGTTACCCGCCAGTAGTGCGTGCCGATCGGCGCTCCCGCAACTGGTACATCCGACAAAGGTTATGAAGGTGGATCAGTGAGCCACTACAAGAGCAATCTCCGCGACATCGAGTTCAACCTGTTCGAGGTCTTCGGCACCGACAAGGTTCTCGGCACGGGTCCCTTCGCGGACCTGGACGTCGACACCGCGAAGGAGATCCTCGCCGAGGTCGAGCGTCTTTCGCGCGAGGACCTCGCGGAGTCGTTCGTCGAGGCCGACCGCAACCCGCCGGTCTTCGACCCCAAGACCAACACCGCTCCGGTCCCGGCCGCGTTCAAGAAGTCGTACGACGCGTGGATGGAGTCCGGCTTCTGGAGCCTGCAGACTCCCGAGCAGATCGGCGGCCAGGTGGCCCCGAACTCCCTGATCTGGGCGACCGCCGAGATGCTGCTGGGTGCCAACCCGGCGATCTGGATGTACGGCGCCGGCCCCTTCTTCTCGAAGGTCGTCTACGAGAACGGCAACGACCGCGACAAGCGCATCGCCGAGATCATGGTCGAGCGCCTGTGGGGCTCCACCATGGTGCTGACCGAGCCCGACGCGGGCTCCGACGTCGGCGCCGGCAAGACCTTCGCCACCCCCAACGAGGACGGCTCCTGGAACATCACCGGCGTCAAGCGCTTCATCACCAGCGCTGAGTCGGACCTGCAGGAGAACATCATGCACCTGGTCCTCGCCCGCCCGAAGGGCGTCGAGGGCATCGGTGGCCCGGGCACCAAGGGCCTCTCCCTCTTCCTCGTGCCGAAGTACCACTTCGACCACGAGACCGGTGAGCTCACCGGCGAGCGCAACGGTGCGTACGTCACCAACGTCGAGCACAAGATGGGCATCAAGGTCTCCAACACCTGCGAGCTCACCTTCGGCGACCCGCAGGTCGGTGGCGGCGAGGCCGCCAAGGGCTGGCTGCTGGGCGAGGTGCACGACGGCATCCGCCAGATGTTCGACGTCATCGAGAACGCTCGGATGATGGTCGGCACCAAGGCCATCGCGACCCTGTCGACCGGCTACCTGAACGCGCTGGAATACGCCAAGACCCGCGTCCAGGGCGCCGACCTGACCAAGGCCGCCAAGACCGACCCGCGCGTCACGATCACCCACCACCCCGACGTGCGTCGCTCGCTGCTCGTGCAGAAGTCCTTCGCCGAGGGCATGCGCGCGCTGGTCTACTACACGACCTCGTGGCAGGAGAAGGTCGTCCTCACCGAGGACGGCTCCGACGAGAACAAGCTGGCCGCCGCGGTCAACGACCTGCTGCTGCCGATCGTCAAGGGCTACGGCTCCGAGCGCGCCTGGACGCTGCTCGGCACCGAGTCGCTGCAGACCTTCGGTGGGTCGGGCTTCCTGCAGGAGTACCCGATCGAGCAGTACGTCCGCGACGCCAAGATCGACTCGATCTACGAAGGCACCACCGCGATCCAGGGCCAGGACTTCTTCTTCCGCAAGATCGTGAAGAACCAGGGCGCCGCGCTCGGCCACGTCGCCGGCGAGATCCAGGCGTTCCTCGACAACGAGGGCTCCGCCGAGCTCAAGGAGTCGCGTGCCCTGCTCGCGACCGCGCTCGAGGACGTCAACGCGATCGTCGGCCACATGTTCAACGACCTGATGGCCTCCCAGGAGGAGATCACCAACATCTACAAGGTCGCCCAGAACACCTCGCGCCTGCTGCTCGCCGTCGGCGACGTCGTGGTCGCGTGGCTGCTGCTGCGCCAGGCCGAGATCGCCCTCGCGGCCCTGGCCGGCGACCCCGGCAAGGACAAGGACTTCTACACCGGCAAGGTCGCTGCTGCGAAGTTCTTCGCCTCCTACAACCTGCCCAAGCTGACCGCTGAGCGCGCCATCGCCGAGGCGATCGACAACTCGATCATGGACCTGCCGGAGTCGGCTTTCTGATCTCCAGGTTCTGATTGCACGTACGCTGCGGCCCGCCCGGTTCTCCGGGCGGGCCGCTTCGTCGTCCGCCGCTCAGATCGCGGAGGCGGTGACCGCGTCGGCGAGCCGTGCAGCGGCCGCGGAGATCCGGCGGTTGCTGGCGACGGCGAGCTGGAAGGACCAGTCCAGACCCATCGGGACGGCGACGACCCCCGGATCGCCCTCGACCGACGCGCGGGGCACGATCGAGACCCCCAGACCGCGACAGACGAGGTTGCGGGCGAGCTCGAAGCTGGTGACCTCGGTGCGGACCGTCCGGGGGACGCCGGCGGCGGCGAACGCGGCGTCCACGACCGTGCGGTTGCCCCATCCAGTCGGGAAGTCGACCCAGGTCTCCTCGGCGAGATCGGCGGCGGTCACCGCACCGGCTCGCGCCAAGCGGTGGCCGGGCGCGCAGACGAAGACCAGCTCGTCGCCGTGGATGCGGGTCAGCGTCAGTCCGGGCAGCGAGGCCGCGGGCGTGGAGACCAGGGCGAGATCGAGGGCGCCGGAGCGTACGTCTGCCTCGCTGGTCGCGCTGCCGGAGATGGTCTGGCGCATGCGCACGGTGATGCCGGGGTGGCGGGCGGCGAAGCCCTGCAGCACCTCGGCGATGTTCCAGCGGCCGGTGTAGGAGAGCGTGCCGAACAGGACGGTGCCGACCACCTGACCGCGGGCTCCGGCGACCGCCTCTCGTGCAGCCGCGATGCCGGCGAGCACCTCGCGGGCGCGCGGGAGCAACGCCTCGCCCTCGGCGGTGAGCGCGAGGCGGTGGTAGCCGCGCTCGATCAGTGGTGCCCCCAGCCCGCGCTCGAGCTGCTTGATGGCCGCGGAGACGGCGGACTGCACGACGCCGACCCGGTCCGCGCCGGCGGTGAAGCTGCCGGTCTCGGCGACGGCGACGAAGTACTCCAGCTGGTGAGGCTGCACGATTCCACTATCGCAGATCGTGATGGTTACCTTCGACAAGATTCGTTGGAGATGATCCTGTGCACCGGCGAGCATGGAGGCATGACGACAATCCAGGCCGAACGCCGTAGCGAGCGGCTCCACCACCTCCGCGGGTTCTGGTCGGTGGCGTTCCTGTTCGCGGTGACGATGGCCTTCGCAGCCGCGCCGGCACCTCTCTATGTCTTCTACGTCGACGAGCAGGGCTGGGGCTCGTTCGTGATCACGGTGGTGTTCGCGACGTACGGCGCAGGGGTGGCGATCTCGCTCTTCCTCGCCGGCCACCTCTCGGACCGGTTCGGGCGGCGGCGGGTGGTGGCCCCGGCGGTGCTGCTCAACGTGCTCTCCGCACTGATCTTCCTCTCGACCCACGAGCTGGGCTGGCTGCTGCTGGCGCGGCTGCTGTCCGGACTGGGGGTCGGGATGCTGACCGCGACCGCGACGGCCCATCTCGCCGAGCTGCACCGGACCGCACGGCCGGAGGCGCCGGCGACCCGGGCCGAGGTGGTCGCGACGGCGGCCAACATCGGTGGGCTCGGACTGGGTCCGCTGGTCGCCGGGGCCCTGGCCGAGTGGGCACCGCGCCCGCTCTACACGCCCTACGCGGTCTTCGCGTTCCTCATGGTGATCGGGCTGCTGGCGGTCGTGGCTGCCCCGGAGACGGTCGACACCGACCAGCCGGGGTGGACCTACCGGCCGCAGCGGGTGCGGGTGCCTGCCGACGCACGCAGCGCCTACTTCGCCGCCGGGATGGCCAGCTTCGTGGCGTTCGCGATGTTCGGCTTCTTCACCTCGCTGGTGCCGTCGTTCCTCGCTGACGAGCTCGGTCTCCACTCGCACGTCGTCGCGGGCATGGTCGGCTTCTCCATCTTCGGGGCCGCGGCGCTCTTCCAGGTGCTCGCCGGACGCTGGCAGCGCCGTCAGCTGTACGTCACCGGCCTGGTCGCACTCACCGCCGGACTCCTCCTCGTGGTCGGCGCCCTCCTGTCCGGCACGTTCTGGGTGCTGGTCGTCGGGGCCGTCGTCACCGGGGCCGGGTCCGGGATGTCGTTCAAGGCGGCGGTCGCGACCGTGATCTCGGTGGCGCCGGCGGACAGCCGCGGCGAGGCGCTGGCCGGGCTCTTCCTGATGGCCTACGTGGGGATCACGGTGCCCGTGGTGCTGTTGGGGATCATGGTTCAGTACGTCTCGACCGGGCCCGCGGTGATTGCCTTCGGCGTGCTCCTGCTGGTGCTGCTCGGGGTCGCGGCGCGCGGGGTGGTCGGGACGCGGCGTACAGCCTGAACGGCTGCGAGTCCGTGATGCGGGGGACGGTATGGCGGCCTGAAACGGCTGGGTAGCGTGGCGCGCCTGCCCCCAACCTCTGGAGTTCTTCCATGACCATCGGCCTAGGAATCATCCTGCTGGTCCTCGGACTCGTCCTGCTCACCAGCGCCGTGGATCTGCCCGACGAGGTCGCCAACGCGATCGCCAGCGAGCCACTGGGCTGGATCTTCGTCGTCACCGGCGGCCTCGCGATCGTGATCGGCGTGCTGCTGTCGGTGAACCGGTCCCAGCACACCACCGCGGTCGAGCACCGCCAGTACGACCCCGGCCCCTACGGCGGCCCCCAGGGCCACTACCCGCCCGGCCCTCAGTCGCCCCCGCAGGGGCACTACCCGCCGGCCGGGCAGCCCATGCCGGGCAACGGCCCTCAGGGCCAGCACTTCGGTGCCGGCTACCCGGGCGGCCGGGCCTGACCCGTTCCGTTCAGCGACGGCGCGTCGGGCGTAGCCCGGAGCGGGCGGCGCGGCGTACGGCCTCGCTCAGGTCGTCGAGGGCGATCGAGTCGAGGCGCCAGCGCTGCCAGAAGAGCTGGACGTCGATCGGCTTCGCGCCGGGAAGCGGGACCGTTCCGCCGGACTGCAGGTCGGCCTCGGCCTGGGCGTCGAGGAGCATCCCCCAGCCGAGGCCACGCCTGATGGCCTCGTGGAAGTCGTGGCTGCTCGGGACCCGGTGGACGACCGGCGGCCGAGTCGCGCCGTGCGCCGCGAGCACCTCGTCTTGGAGGTGGTCCTTCTCGTTGAAGACGATCATCGGCATCGCGCTCCACTCGATGCCCCTGCCCTTGCGGTGGCGCTCGACGAGCGCCGGGGCCGCGCCTGGTGTGTAGCGGAGCCTCCCCAGCGGCTCGACGGTGCATCCCTGGACCGGCTTCGGCTCGCTGGTGACTGCGGCGAGGACCTCGCCGCGACGCAGCGCGTCGGCGGAGTAGCCCTGGTCCTCCACGGTGATCCGCAGCGCGGTCCGGTCCCAGGTCGCGACCTCGTCGAGCACCGGGCGGAACCAGGTCGCGAGCGTGTCCGCGTTGACCACGACCGAGAGGTCGACGGCGTCGTCGTCGGTGTCGCCCGTCCTCAGGGTCGCGGCGGCCTCGGCGAGCAGCAGGCGGAGCTGTCTTCCTTGTCTGATCAGGGGCTCGCCGGCCTCGGTGGGCGTGCACGGCGTCGTACGCCGCACCAGCACCTGACCGGCCGCGCGCTCGAGCGCCCGGATCCGCTGGCTGACGGCGCTCGGGGTGACGTGGAGGCGGCGCGCGGCAGCATCGAAGGTGCCTTCCTCGGCGATCACGACGAGGGTCTCGAGCTGGGTCGGGTCGAGGGCGGGCATGTCTTAAGTGTGGCTTATCTTCGGTTAGATTCTTTCGCTGGTCTGTTGGTAGGCGGCGCTCTAGCGTCGGTGGCGTGATCAACGCCAGCCTCGCCGGACTCCTCACCGGGCTCAGCCTCATCGTCGCCATCGGGTCCCAGAACGCGTACGTCCTGCGGCAGGGCATCCTGCGCTCGCACGTGCTGGTCGTGGTGAGCGTGTGTGCGGTCTCCGATCTGGTCCTCATCTGCGCCGGCGTCGGCGGGATGGGGGCGGTCGTCGCCCGGGCGGGCTGGGCCGTCGAGGTGCTGCGATGGCTCGGGGTGGCGTTCCTCGGCTGGTACGGCATCGGGTCGTTCCGGCGGGCGCTGCGCCCGTCGGCTCTGGCAGCGGCGGACGCGCCCCGCGAGGCACTGCCCCGCGTGATCGCCAAGGCCGCCGCCTTCACCTGGCTCAACCCGCATGTTTACATCGACACACTTGTGCTCCACGGGTCGATCGCGGCGACGTACGGCTCGGCGCGGTGGGGGTTCGCCCTCGGTGGGTGCTTGGCCAGCATCATCTGGTTCGCCGGCCTCGGCTACGGCGCACGGCTCCTCGGTCCGCTGCTCGCCAGCCGGCGGGCGTGGCAGGTGCTCGACAGCCTCATCGGGTGCATGATGCTCGCGATCGCCGGTGGGCTCGCGCTCGGCGGGCTGGGCTGATCGGGTCGGGCTGATCGGGCTGGGCTGATCAGCAGGGATCGGCCGTCAAATGCGTCCATTGTGTGGAGTCGCCGCCTAGTGTGGCCACATGCCGTGGACAACCTCCGATATTCCTGACCTGACCGGCAAGAACGCCGTGGTGACCGGACCGACGCTGGGCGGGATCGGCTACTTCACCGCGCGTGGCCTCGCGGCCGCCGGCGCGCGGGTGATCCTGGCGGGGCGGTCGTGGGAGAAGCTCGACGCGGCCGCGGCCGCCCTGGCCGAGGCGGTTCCGGGCGCCAAGGTCGACCGGGTCGCGCTCGACCTCTCCTCGCTCCAGGCGGTGCGAGCCGGTGCCGAGGCGATCGCCGCAGCGACCTTCGACGGCGGTGGGCCGCTGCATCTGCTGGTCAACAATGCGGGCGTGATGGCGACGCCGCAGTCACGCACCGTCGACGACCTCGACCTGCAGATGGCGACCAACCACTTCGGGCCGTTCCTGCTCACCGGGCTGCTGCTCGAGCCGCTGGCCGAGAGCGGCGACGCGCGGATCGTGACCGTGTCGAGCATGATGCACAAGATGGCCCGCAAGGCGCCGTTGGGCTACCCGACCGTGCAGGTCGGGCGGTACTCACCCTGGAACGTCTACTCGCAGTCCAAGCTCGCCAACCTGCTCTTCACCTTCGAGCTCCAGCGGCGCCTGGAGAAGGCGGGGCTGCCGATCGCTGCATACGCCGCCCACCCGGGGCTCGCCTCGACGCGTCTGATGGCGAACGGCACGTCCAGGCGGCTGATCGCGCCGATCGCGAGCATCAGCGAGGCCGCGGTCCACGCCATGGCGCAGACCCCCGAGGCGGGCGCCTGGCCCGCGCTGATGGCGGCGACCTATCCGGGGCTGGAGCCGGGGACGTACATCGGGCCGAGCGACGCCTTCGAGGCCCGCGGTGTGCCGAAGCCGGTCACCGCGTCGCGGCTCGCGCGCGACGCGGAGGCGGCGCGGGCGCTGTGGGAGCTCTCCGAGCAGACCACCGGTATCGCCTACCCCTGACCAAAGTCTGACCCCGGTCGCCCTCATCGAGACTCTCGGCGGCGCTGCGGGCGTCGTCGGCGGCATCGTCGCGGCGATGGTCGTGGCGTGGATCGTCGCCCGGGCGAGATCAAGCGCCGTCGCAAGCACGCCGAGGCGTCAGCCGCGCAGGCCGAGACTGCAGAAGTGGCGGCTCGACCGCCACAAGTGCGGACTCGGCTGAGGAGGGTCAGCGGCGGGGCTTGTAGGTCGGCTTCTCGCGCTTGAAGGCGGCCTCGCGGGCGATCTTGGTGTTCTCGCCGAAGAGGAGACGGAGCTGCTCGATGCGCTCGCGGGAGAAGGTGCGCTTGATGGGGGCGTACCAGGTGTCGTTGAAGAGGCGCTTGGCGGCGGCGAGCTGGTCCGGGGAGCGCTCGGAGAGCTTGCGGGCGAACGCGGTGGCGGTGGCCACCGGGTCCGCGGAGAGCTCGGTGACCAGGCCCAGCTCGTAGGCACGCTCGCCGGAGAACTGCTCGGCGGTCATGGTGAGCTTCTTCGCGGTGTCGATGCCGACGACCTCCGACAGCGACCGGATGCCGGTCATGTCGGGGATGATGCCCCACTTGCCCTCGAGGACGGACCACTGCGAGTCGGGCTCGGCGATGCGGAAGTCGGCCCCGAGCGCGATCTGTACGCCGCCACCGAGGCAGTGGCCGTGGACGGCCGCGATCACCGGGACCGGCAGCCGGCGCCACGCCCAGACCGACTCCTGGAAGAGGTTGGTGCCACGGAAGGGCACGGGGACGAACGCGCCGACGATCTTCTTCGGGTCGCGCAGCACCGAGGCGAAGTCGAGACCGGCGGTGAACGCGTCCCCCTCACCGGCGATGACCACCGCGCGCAGGTCGTGGTTCCTGCGGAGCTCCTTGGCGGTGTCGACCAGCTCCTGGAGCAGGTCGAGGGTCAGCGCGTTGAGCTTGTCAGGGCGGTTGAGACGCACCTGGGCGATGCCGTCGTTGATTTCGGTGGTGACGAGGGGCATGGGGAGAAGACTACGGGGCAGTAGGCATGATGGGTCACATGGCTGACCCACGCGCTGGAACGCTCGCTACGCCCGCCGACCTGGTCGACGTACCTCACCTGGTCGCCTCCTACTACAACCTGCAGCCCGACCCCGAGGATCCGGCGCAGCAGGTCGTCTTCGGCACCTCGGGGCATCGAGGGTCCTCGCTCAGGTCGGCCTTCAACGAGACGCACATCCTGGCCACGACCCAGGCGATCGTCGACTACCGGACCTCGCAGGGAATCGACGGGCCGCTGTTCATCGGGCGTGACACCCACGGTCTCTCCGAACCCGCGTGGGCGAGCGCGCTGGAGGTGCTGGTCGCCAACGACGTACGCGTCCTGGTGGACGACCGCGACGGCTACACGCCCACCCCGGCGGTCTCGCACGCGATCCTCCGTGCCAACGCCGGGCGGCTGGTCTCGACAGGCTCGACCACCAGAGGAAGCCTCGCCGACGGGATCGTCGTCACACCGTCGCACAACCCGCCCACCGACGGCGGCTTCAAGTACAACCCGCCCCACGGCGGCCCCGCCGACTCCGACGCCACCAAGGTCATCGCCGCCCGCGCCAACGAGCTGATCCGGGCCGGTCTGGCCGGCGTCAAGCGGGTGCCGTTCGCCGCGGCGCGGCGGAAGGCCGAGGCGTACGACTTCCTGGGCACCTACGTCGACGACCTGCCCAACGTCGTCGACCTGGCCGCCATCCGCGACGCCGGGGTGCGGATCGCGGCGGATCCGCTGGGCGGGGCCTCGGTCGCCTACTGGGCCGAGATCGCCGAGCGACACAAGATCGACCTCAACGTGGTCAACGAGCTGGTCGACCCGACCTGGCGGTTCATGCCGCTGGACTGGGACGGGAAGATCCGGATGGACTGCTCCTCCCCCAGCGCGATGGCCGAGCTGGTGCGCTTCCTGGAGAGCACCCCGGAGTTCGACATCGCCACCGGCAACGACGCCGACTCCGACCGGCACGGGATCGTCACCCGCGACGCCGGGCTGATGAACCCCAACCACTTTCTCGCGGTCGCGATCGACCACCTCTTCGGTGGCGCCCGCCCGGAATGGCCCGCCACCGCGCGGATCGGCAAGACGCTGGTCTCGTCCTCGATGATCGACCGGGTCGCCGGAGCGCTCGACAAGCCTCTGGTCGAGGTGCCGGTCGGGTTCAAGTGGTTCGTACCGGGACTCATCGACGGCTCGTTCGGCTTCGGCGGGGAGGAGTCGGCGGGCGCCTCGTTCCTCCGATTCGACGGCACCGTGTGGACCACCGACAAGGACGGCATCATCCTGGCGCTGCTCGCCTCCGAGATCCTGGCACGCACGGGGAAGTCGCCGTCGGAGCGCCATGCCGAGCTGGTCGCTGCACATGGGGAGCCGGCGTACGCCCGGATCGATGCCCCCGCCTCGCGCGAGGAGAAGGCGAAGCTCGCGGCCCTCTCGCCCGAGGCCGTCACCGCGACGACGCTGGCCGGCGAGGAGATCACCGCCAAGCTCACCGAGGCGCCCGGCAACGGCGCGGCCATCGGAGGCCTCAAGGTGACCACCGAGTCGGCCTGGTTCGCCGCCCGTCCGTCGGGCACCGAGGACGTCTACAAGATCTATGCCGAGTCCTTCCGCGGACCCGACCACCTGGCCCAGGTGCAGGAGGAGGCCAGGGCGGTCGTCTCGTCCGCCCTGGCCTGATCTGGAGCCGTTCCCGGGGTCAGCGCATCCAGAAGGGGTTCTCGGCGTCCTCACGCACCGTCACGTTGACCCGGTTGAAGAGGTTGTGGGTGGCGATGCAGAGGACCAGCGCGGCGGTCTGTCGCTCGTCGTAGTGCTTGGTGACCTCGCGCCAGAGCTCGTCCGGCACGGCGTCCTCGGCATCGGCGAGACGGGTCACGGCGTCGGTGAGCGCGAGCGCCGCCTTCTCGGCCTCGCTGAAGAAGGGCGACTCCCGGTAGGCGGCGAGGCCGACGATCTTCTCGATCGGAAGACCGACCTCGTCGACCCGGACGGCGTGGCCCTGGAGGCAGGCCGCGCAGCCGTTGAGCGAGCTGACGCGCATCGCGATCAGCTCGGTCGTGGTCTCAGGAAGGCCGCCGTCCGCGACAGCGGCGAGGAGGTTGCCGATGCCCTTGTAGGCCTGCGGGATGACTTCTGCTGGGTTCTTCATTCGGTTGCTCATGCCATCCCTGACCCGGCCGGACGGACAGATGTGACGGGTCCGAGAAAGAAAAATTTCTTTCACCGGATCGGTCACATCTGGTCTGCTTCACGTGTCGGGTCTATGGGGCGAGAAGGCCCCGGAGACCTCGAGAACCAGGAGTGGAGATGCAGCAGGAGTGGCTGGCCGAGCGTTTCGAGGAGGAGCGGCGGCATCTGTTCGGGGTGGCCTACCGGATGCTCGGGTCGACTTCCGAGGCCGAGGACGCCGTCCAGGACGCCTGGCTCCGACTGAGCCGGACCGACGCGGACGAGATCGACAACATCGGCGGCTGGCTGACGACCGTGGTCGCACGCGTCAGCCTCAACATGCTCCGCACGCGCAAGACCCGCGGCGAGCTGCTTCTCGAAGATCGACTGCCGGAGCCCACGGTCGTGCTCGACGACGCCACCACCCGGGACCCCGCGGAGCGCGCGATGCTCGCCGATTCGGTCAGCGTCGCTCTCCTGGTCGTGCTCGACCAGCTCTCCCCGGACGAGCGGCTGGCCTTCGTACTCCACGATCTCTTCGCGGTGCCGTTCGACGAGATCGCGACGATGCTCGACCGCTCCTCGGACTCGACCCGCCAGCTCGCCAGCCGCGCGCGCCGCCGGGTCCGAGGACGTACGCCGCACCCGGATATCGCCGCGCAGCGCGAGGTCGTCGACGCCTTCTTCGCCGCAGCCCAGGACGGTGACCTGAACCGGCTGATCGGTGCCCTCCACCCCGAGGTGGTCCTGCGGGCCGACCTCGGCACCGGGATCACCACCTACCGTGGGGCCGCGAAGGTCGCCGGCAACGCCGTCATGTACGCCCACGCCGACCGGATCACCCACGACGCCCTCGTCAACGGCTCCGCCGGTGTCGTCATCACCTTCCACGGCAAGCTCTACAGCGTCATGGCCTTCACCGTGGTCGACGGCCGGATCACCGAGATCGAGGCGTACGCCGCCCCCGCCCAGGTCGCGAAGCTCGCCGAGAGCCTGGGGCTGGAGTCAGCGCACGCCTAGGCGGCCTGGCGGCGGGGTCGGCCGCGGCCGCGCTTGTGGGTGACCACCTGGCCGCGCTCGACGATCTCGCCGCCCCAGACGCCCCACGGCTCGGCACGCGACAAGGCACCCGAGAGGCACTCGCGCATCACCGGGCAGTCGAGGCAGCGGTCTTTGGCCACCTCGAGGGCGGCGGGGGACTCTGAGAACCACAACGCAGAGTCGTCTCCGTGGCACGGCAGGCCGGCGGCGTACAAAGGCGGGATGATCTCCAAGGGCACCCCACGAGAATCTGCGCCTGAGGTAGGCCCGCACATCGGGAAACTACCTTAGATCGCCCCCGAGGGCCTCGCCTGAGGATCTCCAGAGGAGGAATCGTTTAGGACTCGTGATTCGCGTTTGCACCCCTCTTCGGCGCAAATCTCTCTACGATGCGAAACGCCGCGACCTGACGCGGCGCATCCCCGAGAGGAGCAACCCCGTGCAGCTCGGAAAGCAGGGAATCAGCCTTGCGCTCGTCGCCGCCGGCCTGGTGATCACACCGGTCGCCGCGGTCGCCGCGAAACCGGATCCCAGCGGCATCGACCAGCTGAAGGCCACGGCCGACCAGACCGTCACCCTCAAGAAGGAGGGCGCGAGCGGCCTGATCGGCTTCGTCTCCACCCGGGGCGATCTGCTGCCCCGCGTGGCCGCCGACTCGAAGTCCGAAGCGGCCGCGAAGGCGCGTGAGTACCTCGATGAGTACGCCTCGGTCTTCGGCGCGGAGGCCGGCCAGCTCGACCAGTCGAAGGTGACCACCACCCCGGCCGGCTGGACGGTCGAGTTCGAGCAGGCCTACAAGGGCGTGCCGGTCTTCGGCGGCGTCCTGAAAGCCCACGTCGACAAGGCCGGTGACCTGACCTCGGTCAACGGTTTCGCCGCCCCCGACCTCGATCTGAGCACGACCCCGAAGTGGTCGAAGGAGGAGGCCAGCGCCAAGGCGCTCGAGCTGGTGAAGTCGAAGCCCGCCCAGGCCCACCCCGACAGCAAGATCGACACCACCGGCGTCGAGGTCGTCAAGGCCGACCTCAACATCTACCGCATGGGTGCGGCCCAGGGCGTGAGCGGCAAGAGCCTGCTCGCCTGGGTCGTCGAGGTGTCCAACCAGTCCACCGTGCGCGAGACCCTCGTGCTCGACGCCGCCAGCGGCAAGCCGGTCAACCGCTACTCGATGCTCCACGCGGCCACCGACCGCGAGCTCGTCGAGAAGCACAACACCCCGGAGACCACCGACGACGCGACCGTCTGGCGCGAGAACGACGCCTTCCCGGGCACGCTCGACCAGGACCAGCAGAACGAGGTCGCCAGCACCGGAGAGTCCTACTGGCTCTTCAAGAACACCTTCGGTCGCGACTCCTACGACGGCAACGGTGCGAAGATGGTCACGGTCAACAACGACCCGGCGATCTCCTGCCCGAACGCCAACTGGAACGGCGAGACCACCAACTACTGCTCCGGGGTCACCTCCGACGACGTGGTGGCGCACGAGTGGGGCCACGCCTACACCGAGCACACCTCCGGCCTGATCTACCAGTGGCAGCCGGGTGCGCTCAACGAGGCGTACTCCGACATGTGGGGCAACACGGTCGACTTCCTCAACGCGCGTGAGAACACCACCGACGACGTGGCCCGTACGGACGGACAATGCTCCTCCTCCACCCGCGGTGCCATCACGCTGACGATCAACTCGCCGGCCGACGTCGCCGGGGACTGCCCGGCCGCCGCCGCCAACTTCGGTCCGGTCTACCCGACCGCCGGGGTGACCAGCGACATCGTGGTCGGCCTCGACGCCGCCAACAGCGGCGGTCCGACGACCACCGACGGTTGCTCGCCGCTGGAGAACGCCGCTGCGGTCAACGGGAAGTTCGTGCTCGTCGACCGCGGCACCTGCCCGTTCGTCCAGAAGGTCGCGAACGCGAAGAACGCCGGCGCCAAGGGCGTCGTGATCGCGTTCCTGCAGGGTCAGCCGGTCAGCAGCATCTCCGGCACCTCCGACATCTACGGTGCGACCACCGACTACGCCACCGGCCAGAAGATCAAGAACGCCACCGGCCCGGTCAACATCACCATCAAGGACGTCTCCGGGTCCAAGGACGAGTCCGTGCGCTGGCTGATGGGTGAGGACTCGACCGCCTTCGGCGGGGCGATCCGCGACATGTGGAACCCCAACTGCTACGGCGACCCGGGCAAGGTCTCCGACGAGGAGTACCACTGCGACGGTGCCACCGACTCCGGTGGCGTCCACGTCAACTCCGGTGTCGTCAACCACCACTACGCACTGCTCGTCGACGGCGGCGCCTACAACGACGTCAACGTGGCGAGCATCGGCCTGGACAAGGCGGCCAACCTGATCTGGCACGCCCAGACCAACTACCTGACGCCGACCTCGGGCTTCCCCGAGTACGCCCAGGCGATGGTCTCCTCCTGCGCCGACCTGATGGGCGTGACCACGCTCAAGAAGCTCACCCTGGGCACCTCGACGCCGCAGACCGGCGGCGGCGAGACTCCGGGGGGCGAGGCCACGGCTCCGGCTCTGGACCCGATCACGGCCGATGACTGCGCCGCGGTCGCGGCGGCCAACACGGCCACCGAGCTCACCAAGGAGCCGGTCCAGTGCAACTTCGGTCCGATGCTCGACCCGAACACCCCCGCCCTGTGTGGCGAGGGCACCAACGAGGTGACCACCTACACCGAGGACTTCGAGGACGGTCTGACCGGTTGGACCCAGGACGCCGAGGCCGGCATTCCCGGCAACGACTACCCCTGGGAGGCCGGCAGCGACATCGAGGGCAACACCAGTGGTCTCGCGTTCGCGCCCGACCCCAACGAGGGTTCCTGCGGGTCCGCCACCGGTGACATCACCAGCCGGAACGGCCTGATCAGCCCGACCCTCACCGTGCCCGAGGGCCTCTCGCCACGGCTGAGCTTCGACCACTCGGTGCTCACCGAGTGGGGCTACGACGGTGGCAACGTCAAGGCCTCGGTCAACGGCGGCGAGTTCGAGCTCATCGACCAGGCTGCGTACGCCTTCAACGCACCGGGCGGCACGATGAGCACCGGAAGCGGCTACATGGAGGGCCAGGCGGCCTGGACCGGCTCCGACGGCAACAGCTTCACCGGTGAGTGGGGCACCACCATCGTGAAGCTCGACTCCATCGCGGCCGCGGGCGACACCGTGCAGTTCCGCTTCGACTTCGGTCGCGACGGCTGTGGTGGCGCCAGGGGCTGGGCCATCGACAACGTCTCGGTGAGCTACTGCACCGAGAAGGCGGTCCCGGAGATCTCCGCCACCTCGCCCCAGCGCGGCAAGGTAGAGATCACCGTCGACGGCAAGCGCGCCACGGGCGAGATCGTCGTCAGCGAGAACGGCATCCGCGTCGGCCGCTTCACCCTGAAGAAGGAGGAGGCGACCTTCCGGGCGCTCCGAGGCACGCACACCTACGAGGTGGCCTACTCGGGTGACCGCAACAACGAGGCGATCACCGAGACGGTGACCGTCAGGGTCAAGTAACCCTCACACCTGCGAAGGCCCCGCCGGAAAACAACGTCCGGCGGGGCCTTCCGTATCCCTACACTCACCCTCATGCGCGGAACGATCCTGACCCTGGGCGGTGGCGGCTTCTCGATGCCGGAGGTGCACGGTCGGGACTTCTCCCCGCTCGACGCGGAGCTCGGCCGGCTGACCGGGACGGAGCGGCCCAGGGTCTGTTTCATCGCGACCGCGAGCGGCGACGCCGACAGCTACCACGACAAGTTCCTCGCTGCGTACGCCGACCGGTCCGAGGCGACCGTGCTGTCGCTGTTCAACAAGGCACCCGAGGGCTACGAGCTCCCGATCAACGAGCTCGAGCAGCTGCTCGACCAGGACATCGTCTACGTCGGCGGTGGGTCCACGGCCAACCTGCTCGCCGTCTGGCGACTGCACGGACTGCCGGCCCTCCTGGAGAAGGCCGCCGCAGGCGGGACCGTCCTGGCGGGGATCTCGGCCGGGGCCAACTGCTGGTACGAGGCCTCCTCGACCGACTCCTTCGGACCCACCGCGCCGCTTCCCGACGGCCTGGGTTTCCTCCCCGGCTCGTTCTGCCCGCACTACCTCGGCGAGGCGGACCGGCGCGAGACGTACGTCCGGTTCGTGGGCTCCGGGGCGCTGCCCGCCGGCTACGCCGCCGACGACGGCGTCGCGCTGCTGTGGCGCGACGGCGAGCTGGTCGAGGTGCTCAGCGAGCGGCCCGACGGAGTGGCGTACGCCGTCGGGCCGGACGGGGAGACCCCGCTCGACGTGCGGGTTCTCGACTAGGGCAGGTAGAGCAGGCCGTACGTCGCGAGGTGGCAGAACCCGAACAGCGCCGGCGCCCACACCTCGATGTTGCTCATCGGCAGGTAGCGCGAGCTGTCACGACCGAGGCCGACCGCCGACCACTCCGCGACGCCGGGCGCCGCGGGCAGCTGCTTCTCGAGGTGGGAGATGACGGCGTACTTGCCACTCGCCATCTGCCGGTAGGAGCGGATGATCCAGAACCAGCCGAGGCACAGGCCCAGGGCGGCGATCAGCGCGACCGTGAACAGCCACGGCCGCTCGGGGCCGCTGGCCACGAGCGCGGTGCCGGCGACCAGGACGCCGAGGTCGAGGATCAGGAAGAACGCGCTGGTGATCGTCCGCCGCACGCTGAGCCGCTCGGCCTCGGCGACGTAGAGCTTGTACTGCTCGAAGAGCACCGCGCGGTCACCGCTGGAGAGCACGTCGGGAGGCAGCACCCACAGGCCCTCGGCGAGCGCCGACGGGTTCGGCTCGTTGGCGGTCACATAGCTGCGCACCGCGGTCCGCGACTCAGCTCCGGGAATCAACTCGTTCTCCATAGTGCCTAGTTGTCTACCGGTCCCGGCGGGTGATGTCCATACGACGTTCGTCACCGTGGCGCAGGTGTCTCCGTAGCGTTCCCTACCCCACGACGCCTGACGCGTATCGACTCAGATGGCCTTGCCGACGGAGGCGGCGCCGGCCGCCTCGAACTCCTTCAGCAGGCGGCGGCGGGTGCGGGTGTCGCCACGGACGGCCTTGACCAGCTTCACCACCTGGCTCGGCGCGTTGCGCACGTTGGTGGACTCGAGGAAGCCGTTGGGCAGCGAGAGGCGCAGCACCTTGTGCCATGCGGACGCGACCTGCTGCGGCATCGGCGCGGTGTGGTAGTTGAGGCCGTACTTGTCGAAGAGGGCACGGACCTTCGGCGCGATCTCGGCGTAGCGGTTCGAGGGCAGGTCCGGGAAGATGTGGTGCTCGATCTGGTGCGACAGGTTGCCGGTCATCACGTGCAGGAACTTGGAGCCCGAGATGTTCGCCGAGCCGAGCATCTGCCGGACGTACCACTCGCCGCGGCTCTCGTTCTCCGGGATGTCCTTGAGCTCGAAGGTCTCCACGCCCTCGGGGAAGTGACCGCACATGATCACCGAGTGGGTCCACACGTTGCGGGTGAAGTTGGCGATCACGTTGGCCAGCAGCGTGGTCGGACCGGAGAGGGTCACCATCGAGACCAGCGGGTGGGCGACGTAGTCCTTGAACGCCTGGCGGCGGATCTTGGCGAGCGTACGCTTCGCGGCCATCTCCCACTCGGCGGACGGACGGCGGCCCTTCTTCTTCTGCCGGATCACCCGGCCGAGCTCGAGGTCGTAGGCCGCGATCCCGTACTCGAAGATGCACATGTTGAGGAAGTTCATCGCGGGCTGGAACAGGCTCGCCGGCGTCCAGCGCTGCTCCTCGTCGACGCGCATGATGCCCCAGCCGAGGTCGTTGTCCTTGCCGACGATGTTCGTGTAGGTGTGGTGCAGCTCGTTGTGGGAGTGCTTCCAGCCCTCGCTCGTCGAGGCGTTGTCCCACTCCCACACGGTGGAGTGGATCTTCGGGTCACGCATCCAGTCCCACTGGCCGTGCATGATGTTGTGGCCGATCTCCATGTTGTCCAGGATCTTGGCGATCGAGAGACCGACGGTGCCGACGACGAACGCCGGCGGGAAGATGCTCGCGAGCAGGACCGCGCGGGAGCCGAGCTCCAGCGAGCGCTGGACCTTGATGACCTTGTGGATGTACGCCGCGTCGCGCTCGCCGCGGGTGTCGATGACCTCTTGGCGGATGGCGTCGAGCTCACGGCCGAGCTGCTCGATGTCCTCGCGGGTCAGGTGGGCGATCGGGCCGGTGTAGGCCGGGGCATCAGGTGCGATGGTCATGGCTGTCTCACTTCTCGTCTGTGTGGGGGCTGGTCGTTCGAGCCTTGGTCAGGAGGCGGGGTGGTCGATGACGCACTCGCCGGCGGCGGCGGAGATGCAGGTCTGGATCGGTACCCCTTCGGGGCCGGTCTCACCCGGGCGGGCGACGGTGAGCTCGCCGTTGCGGAGGTCGCGGACGGCGCCCTCCTTCATCGGGAGCACACAGCCGAAGCAGATGCCCATGCGGCAGCCGCTCGGCATGAGGACGCCGGCCTCTTCGGCGGCGTCGAGGATCGGCTTGTCACCAGGTGCCTCGACGGTCTTGCCGGCGAAGGCGAGGGTGCCGCCCTCTCCGGTGACGACCGTCGCCAGGCGGAACTGCTCGGTCTGGAGCGGCAGGCCCTCGGCGTCGTACCAGGCCTGGAGGTTGTCGAGGAGCCCGGCCGGGCCGCAGGCGTAGGCCTTCCGCTCCTTCAGGTCGGGCACGAGCTCGGTGAGGGTGTCGACGTCGAGGCGGCCCTCGGAGCCGGTGTAGCGGGTGACGAGGCGGATCGCGCCGGCCTCGTGGAGGGACTCGAGGTTGCGGATGAAGATCGAGTCGGGGCGGCTCGGGGCGACGTGGACGACGGTGACGTCGAGGCGCTGGTGCTCGACGACGCCCTCCTCGGTGACCGGGAAGAGGTTGCGCAGCATCCCGATGACCGGGGTCACGCCGGAGCCGGCGGTGACCATCAGGAACTTGTGGCCGCGCAGGTCGCTGGGCAGTACGAAGTCGCCGGCCGCCTGCTCGAGGTGGACGATCTTGCCAGGGCGCAGGCGGCGCACCAGGTGGCTGGAGACCTTGCCGTCGGGGACGGCCTTGACGGTGATCGAGATGAGGCCGTCCTTGCGGGGGCCGTGGGTCAGCGAGTAGGCCCGCCAGTGGCGTACGCCGTTGACGTCGACGCCCACGCGGACGTACTGACCCGGCGTGTGGCCCGACCAGTCGGCGCCGGGCTTGATCTCGATCGTGGCCGCGTCGGCGGTCTCCGGGGTGACCTTGACGATGCGTCCGCGCAGGTCGGCGCCGGGCCGCAGCGGGTTGAACATGTCGAGGTAGTCGGCCGGCGCCAGGGGCGTGGCGATCTTCTCGGCAACCCCCCACGCCTTGCGCGAGATCCGTGCCCGCCATGCGGGGCGCCTGGCCTCGCCCGGGGCGAACAGTGCGGGGGACGTGGACATCTCAACCATGTATTCCATGATGCTATTTGTGCGAGGTAAACTCCTGTGTCAGCGACGTGAATCTGATAGGCGGATTTATACGTGACGAACAAAAGTTCCCGAGATGCCCTGACGCTTTCGTCCTATGACGTCCATCTGACACCCGAGATCGTCGCATCGATCCGGGAGGTGCTGCCCAGGGTCAGCGAGGACGTCGTGGCAGCGATCACCGCGGAGGTGCCTGCCTATCGCGACGCCTTCTCGGGCCCGATGGGCGAGACGATCCGTACGGCCGTGGGCATCGCGCTGGGCGGATTCCTGTCACTGGCCTCGGTGGACGAGCTTCCGGCCGAGGTCGCGACCGCCACTCCCCCAGCGCTCGAGGGTGCCTACGGGCTGGGGCGCGGAGAAGCCCGTTCCGGCCGGACGACCGAGGCCCTGCTGGCGGCTTACCGCATCGGCGCACGGGTCGCCTGGCGAGAGCTCTCCAGCAAGGCCGTCGAGGGCGGCATGGCCCCGGAGGGATTGGTCGAGTTCGCGGCGCTGGTCTTCGCCTGGATCGACGAGATCTCCGAGGCCTCCGCCGCCGGGCACGCCGACGAGCGCGCCACCACCGGCCGCGTGCAGCGCCAGCTGCGCGAACGGCTCGCCAGGCAGCTGCTGGCCGGCGCAACCCCGGAAGAGCTCGACGACGCGGCGGTCCGCGCCGAATGGACCCCACCGAGCACGCTCACCGCTGTGCTCGTCCCCAACTCCCAGGTCGGCACCATCCTCGCCAAGGTCAACCAGGCGACGCTGGAGCACGACGATCTGGTCGACCTCGACGATTACACCCTGCTGCTCGTCCCGGACGCCCACGGCCGCCGGCGCCGAGCGCTGATGAAGGCGCTGGAGGGACGCCGGGCGGTCGTCGGGCCGGCCAAGCCGTGGCGAGAAGCCCGCATCTCCTACGAGCGCGCCCGGCGCGCCCACGTCGCCGGCCTCGGCTCCGACACCGAGCAGCACCTCGTCGAGCTGGTCCTCTCCGCCGACACCGACGCCCGCGAGGACCTCCGCGCCCAGGTCCTCGCCCCGCTGGCCGAGCTGCGTCCCGCCACCGCCGAGAAGCTCACCGAGACCCTCCGCTCCTGGCTCCTGCACCAGGGCCGCCGCGACGAGGTCGCCGCCGAGCTCTTCATCCACCCCCAGACCGTCCGCTATCGGATGGGGCAGCTGCGCGAGGCGTACGGGGACCGGCTCGACGACCCTGCGACGCTCCTGGCCCTCACGGTCGCCCTGGGCTGATCTCGACCGGGTGTCGATGGTCGTCATGCGCCTGAGGCCAGACCGGTTCCGGACGCATGCCTTCCGCTTTCCCGGGCGCGTCGGCATAGGGATCTCGCCGATGGGTACCGCCGAGAAATGACTGACATATCTGACTACCGGTCCATGACCGCGACGCCGCTGCAGACGGCCGCGACGGTCGTGGGCGGCGTGTTTCTGCTCGTCGGTGTGCTGGGGTTCATCCCCGGCATCACCACCGACTATGACTCGATGGCCTTCGCCGGCCACGAGTCCGAGGCCCAGCTGCTCGGCATCTTCCAGGTGTCGATCCTGCACAACATCGTGCATCTGTTGTTCGGTATCGCCGGGCTCCTGCTGGCTCGGACCTGGAACGGAGCTCGCGGCTTTCTGATCGGTGGCGGCGCGATCTATCTGGTCCTGTGGATCTACGGCTTGGCCATCGACCACCAGAGCACCGCGAACTTCGTCCCGGTCAACGACGCCGACAACTGGCTCCACCTGATTCTCGGCGCCGGCATGGTCGTGGTCGGGCTGGCGCTGGGACGTACGCAGCACAGCGGGAGCCACATCGCACCCTGACCACGAGATTCCGGGGAGACGCTCGCGGCTCCACCCGGACGTCGGCGGAGAGGACGTACCTGATGGAGCACGACAGCGTGTGGCTGGCCACGGCTGAGAGGCCCGGCTTCGCCATCCTGGACACGAGTCGCGACGCCGACCTCACGGTCGACGTCGCGGTGGTGGGTGGTGGCATCGTCGGGCTGACGACCGCGCTGCTCGCCCAGCGGCGCGGCCGGCGAGTCGCCGTGCTGGAGGCGGCGACGGTGGGTGGCGGCACCACGGGCTACACCACCGGGAAGGTGACCGCACAGCACGGGGTGATCTATGCCGACCTGGTCAAACGCCTCGGGGAAGAGAACGCCCGCCGGTACGCCGACGCGATGCGGGCAGGGGTGGAGAAGGTCGCCGATCTCGTCTCGGAGCTGGAGATCGGATGTGACCTCACTCGCGCCCCTGCGGTGGCGTACACCCGGTCGCCGGAACAGCGATCCCGGATCGAGGACGAGGCCGAGGCAGCTGCTCGACTCGGACTGCCGGCACGAGCGACCGACCGCACGGACCTACCCGTCGACGTCGAGGCAGCTGTCGCGTTCGACGACCAGCTCCACTTCCATCCCAGTCGGTACATGGCGGGACTCGCGGCCGCGTTCACCGCGGCCGGAGGACGGATCTTCGAGGGCGCCCGGGTCACGGCCATCGACGAGCAACCCGACCGAACCGTCGAGGTCGCCACGTCGGCCGCGACGGTGGCGGCGAACCAGGTCGTCGTCGCCACGCTGCTGCCGCCCGGACTGCTCGGCGGCTACTTCGCGCGGACGAGACCGTCCCGCTCCTACGGGTTGGCGGCCCGCCTACACGACCCGGCACCGACCAGCATGACGATCGGTATCGACGCGCCCACCTACTCGACCCGGCCGTGGCTGGACCCCGGCCCGAACGGACTGATCGTGGTCGGCAACGGCCACGAGACCGGCGCCGAGCCCGACACCCGGGCGATGTACACGGACCTCGAGACCTGGACCCGGGCCACCTTCGACGTCGAAGCGATCGACTACCGCTGGTCGGCCCAGGACTACACCACGCCGGACCGGGTGCCGTACGTCGGCCGCTCGCCGGGGAGCGAGCAGGTCCTGGTGGCCACCGGCTTCCAGAAGTGGGGCCTGAGCAGCGGGACCGCGGCCGCGATGATGCTGGCCGACATTCTCGACGGCAGCGAGAACCCGTGGCTGCCGGTGTTCGACGCCGCCCGAATCGGCGACGCCCGTGCCATCGGCCGACTCATCAAGGACAACCTGAAGGTCGGCCGGGAGCTCATCGCGGGCCGCCGCCACGACCCCGAAGTCCGCTCCCTCTCCGACCTGCGACCGGGCGAAGGCGGGCTGGTCGACGTCGGCGGCCACACGGTCGGCGGCTACCGCGACCAGGTAGGCGCGGTGCACACCGTGAGTGCCAGGTGCAGCCATCTCGGCTGTCCGTTGCACTGGAACGCCGCCGAGGCCAGCTGGGACTGCACCTGCCACGGCTCCCGGTTCTCCCCCGACGGCTCCGTCCTCGACGGTCCCGCCGTCAAGCCGCTCGTACGACCCTCGACGACCGACCGGAGCGGGGTCGACCTCGACCCGACCTGAGCACCGGCGTCGAGGGTCAGCGCTTGCGCCACAGCCGAGTCGGCAGCAGCGAGAGCGGGTTGACCGCCGCCCGGATGCGCTGCCACCTGGTGCGCGACTCGGAGACCGAGGAACGAAGCGTCCCGACCTGATCCCAGAACGCGGCCACCTCGGCATCGTCCGGTCCGGCCTCGGCGAACATGGTGTTGTCGGTGAGCAGCGCCAGCCCCGGCGCGCCGTCCAGGCCCGGCGCCGTGGCCAGCACGGACGCCTGCTCACGACGGGTCGCCCCGACCGGCACCCCGACCCCGAAGTCCCGGGCATGGTCGATGGTCTCTCGCCAGCCACCGGAGAGGCGGGCGACCGGGGTGCCGCGCGTACGACGGCGATGTCGGCGCCAGATCTTGGCGCCGATGATCGCCCCGCACACGGCCGCGATGAGCAGCAGCGGGATACCGACGTACGTGAAGACGGCGATCAGCCATCCCGGCAGCGTGAACCCGTCGGGACGCGAGTTGGCCTTCTGGTTCACCGACTCGTCCAGCGGGTCGCCGGAGGTCGCGGGCGGGCGCACCGGCGCCGGCGGCGGGACGACCTTGCCGGTGACGAGCTCCTCGGGCTGAGGGGCGTTCTGCTCGGGCGGCCTCTCGGTGTTCATGAACTCGGACCAGTCCAGGGTCGCCCAGGACCCGTCCGACATCCGCAGCTCGACCCAGGCGTGCATGTCCTTGCCCTGGACGACGCCGTCGGAGCCGACGACCGCGCCCAGGACCACCCGGGCCGGCACGCCGACCTGGTTGGCCAGGACGGCCATCAGCGCGGCGTACTGCTCGTCGTTGCCGGCGAGCTGGCCGCCCTTGGCGGTGAAGTCGGCGAGACGACGCAGCGAGTGGCCGGCCGGGTACTGCTGGTTGGGCGGCTCGCCGTCGGTGTAGGTGCCTTCCGCCTTGAGCTTCTCGGCCACCGCCAGCGCGTTGGTGATCGGTGAGTCACCACCACCGGCGTACTCGGCCGCGAGCGCCTGGAACTGGGCGGCCTCGTCGCCGATCGGCGATCCGCCGGACCACACCTCGCTCTTCTCGGTCACCTTCTCATCGGCGGCCGAGGCGGTGAAGGTGTAGGAGTCGCCGGGCTTCAGCGCGGACGGGAGGACACCGGTCGAGGTCGCCAGGTTGTAGCGGAACGAGTCGGAGTCGGGGCCGTCGAAGGAGATGTGGGTGAGCGCCGTCGGCAGCGGCACCCAGACGCCGCCGAAGTCCTCTCCGATCGTGATCGTCCCGCGCACCTGCTTGCCGTCGGCGATCGGGTTGCGCAGGGTCGAGCTGATCTTCTGGAAGGTGTCGTCGGGCCCCTCGGTCTCGCCGGAGTCGTTGGCCGCGCGCCAGACGGTGCCGTCGTAGGAATCCATCGCGGCGACCCGGACGCGCGTCCCCTCGGGCAGGCCCGAGACGGTGAACAGCTCCTTCTCGTAGAGCCGTCGGTCGTCCTCCGGGGTCTGGTAGCCCTTGGTGTAGACCCGGAAACCGGCCAGGGGTGAGGGGTACTGCCCGACGTTGAAGGGCGGCTCGATCTCGCCGCGCAGCACAGTGCGCTCGGGCGCGAGACCGGGCAGCAGCGGCCCGGCGAGGAACGCCAGCCCGGCCGCGCCGAGGCACAGCGCAGCCCCGATCGCGGTCCGCGAGATCCGGCGGCCGCCGGCGGCGAGGGCACGGGCGCGCATGCCGCGGATGCAGAGCCAGGTGATCGCGATCGCGCCGAAGAGCGCACCGAGCAGAGCGGTCTTGGACGGGTCCTGCACGCCGAGCAGGATCACCCCGGCCATCAGCGCGAACGCGACGAGCACCGGCGGCAGCGCCGCCTTGACCCGCACCGCGAGCGCGAAGCCGACACAGCCGGCGACCAGGCCGAGGATGTAGGGGATCGTCAGCAGCGCCCCGCCGTCGACCGGCGGGAGCGTGGTCAGCAGCCGCTTCCAGCCGTGCACGGAGTTGTCGGCGAGGGTGCCGATCGTGTCCGGGACCGGGAGGAAGGAGAGGTCGCCGATGCCATGCAGCGCGACCGCGCCACCGAGCACGAAGAAGGCGGCCAGGAGCCCGACGGCCAGCACGACGACCGGCTGGCCGCGGCCGACGAAGGCGATGAGGATCCCGAGCAGGAGCCCCGCGACACCGGCGACGAGGTAGGTCCAGCCGGCGTAGGTGTCGTCGAAGCCGAGGAAGGCGATGGTGCCGAGCAGGAAGAGGAGGAGGCCGTCGACGGCCTGGTGCTTCTTCATCCGGACAACCCCTTCGACAGCACGATCGGCAGCTGGTCGAGGTCGGGCAGGGTGAGCACCGGCAGGTCGGCGACCGCCTTGAAGCCAGCGCGTTGGGAGGAGTCGACCCGGACGGCGACGGTGGTGGCGTCGACCGAGAACTGCCCGGCCGCACGCTGGAGGGTCACGAACTCCGGGTAGCGCCCGGTCACCAGCATCACCAGGGAGGCGTCCGGCGCCTGCCGGGCCGCCTCGGCGGTGATCTCGATCAGGTTGCTCGGCTGCGGGGTCGCTCGCGAGCAGGCGTCGAGGGCCGTACGCCCTCCCCCGTTCGCCGCGGTGGCCCGCACCATCAGCACGTCGCCGGTCGCGAACGAGACGTCGAACTCGTCGAGGATCCCGCGACGCAGCAGGGAGCCCGCGATCGACATCGCGGTCTCGTACTCCTCCTCGGAGTCGTAGGACATCGGCGAGGAGTCGACGATGACGACGATGTGGGAGCGGCGGGTGTCGAGGAACTGGCGCACCAGCAGCTGTCCGTGGCGTGCCGAGGAGCGCCAGTGGATGTGGCGCAGGTCGTCGCCCGGGACGTACTCGCGCAGGGCGTGGAAGGCGAGGTCGCTCATCGAGGTGTTCTGCGCCGTGGAGCCCTCGAGGTCACGGACCAGGCCGACCCCGAAGGGCTCCAGGTGGGTGGTGCGCGGGTGGACGAACACCTCGGTGCGGTCGGTCCACTCCTGCACCCGCCGGAACAGTCCGAGCGGGTCGCCGCGTACGGTCCGGACCGGGCCGACGTCGATCACGCCGCGGCGCTGGGTCGGCACCACGAAGAGCTCGGTGTGCTCGGCCCCGGGGAGCAACATCGGCAGGTCGTACGTCACCCCGCCTGCCCCGATCGGGAACTCCAGGTTCGTCGAGACGAGCGGGCCGCGCGCCTCGTTGCGGGCCCGCAGCTCGCCGGTCAGCGCCTGGCCGACCGCGACGCGCGGCGGCTCGACCACGGTCGCCACCGCGAGCCGGGTGCGCCCGATCATGAAGAAGGCCGCACCGATGACGAGGAAGAGCGCCGCCATCGCGACCACGGCCGCCTCGATCCAGCCGAGGGCGGTGGCAGCGACCCAGGCCAGCGCGCCGAGCAGCAGCACGCCCCAGCCGATCGAGGTCACCGTGCCGAACCATTTCGCCAGCACCCGTCGAACGGCATCCACCGCTGGTCGAGCCGCGAGCGCCAGCGAGCGCGTCGAGACCAACACGGTCTTCAACGAGCGCCGAGAGGACCGTGTTGGTCTCGACACGCCTCCGCCTAGCGGCTCCGGCGGCTCGACCAGCGAGGTCACGCCACCCGCTCCTGCGGAGCCGGGACCGAGGTGAGCAGGTCGCCGATGACGTCCTCGACCGTGACGCCGTTGAACATGGCCTCCGGGTCGAGGATCAGGCGGTGGCAGAGCACCGGCTCGGCGAGCGCCTTGACGTCGTCGGGCAGAACCTGCGAGCGGCCCTCGGCGAGCGCCCACACCTTGGCCGTGCGCACCAGGGCGAGGCAGCCACGCATGGAGGCGCCGAGGCGTACGTGCTTGTGGCGACGGGACTCGTCGATCAGCGCGGAGACGTAGGCGACGATCGCCGGGTCGATGTAGACCTGGTCGGCCATCTCGGCCATCTGGGTGACGGTCGGGGCGGTGATGATCGGGGTGACCAGGGTGGCGCGGTCGCGGACCGAGGAGTTCATCAGCAGCTCGACGGTGGCGTTCTGGTCGGGGTAGCCGACCGAGGTCTTCATCAGGAAGCGGTCCAGCTGCGCCTCGGGCAACCGGTACGTCCCGGCCTGCTCGATCGGGTTCTGGGTCGCGATCACCATGAACGGGCGGCCGACCTCGCGGGTGGCGCCGTCGACGGTGACCCGGCCCTCCTCCATGACCTCGAGCAGCGCCGACTGGGTCTTCGGGGAGGCCCGGTTGATCTCGTCGGCGAGCACGATCGAGTGGAAGATCGGGCCCGGGTGGAACTCGAAGGCGCCCTTGCCCTGGTCGTAGACGGTCACACCGGTGACGTCGGACGGAAGGAGGTCGGGCGTGAACTGGATGCGCGCGTGCGAGCCCTGGACGGTGTTGGCCAGGGCGCGGGCGAGCTGGGTCTTACCGGTGCCCGGGTAGTCCTCGAGGAGGAGATGGCCCTCGGAGAGCAGCGCGGTCAGCACCAGGCGGATCACGTTGCGCTTGCCGAGCACTGCCTTCTCGACGTTGTCGGCAAGCTTCTCGAAGGTCTCGTGGAACCAGCGCGCTTGCTCGTGCGTGACGGTCATTTCTTGTCTCCTACCACGTAACGTTCTTCGAAAGAGTGGGTCGCCCGTTGGTCGTGCAGGTCACCCGGAACGGGGTGTTGGCGCCGACCCAGCCGCGGCCGCTGCCCGAGCCCTTGCCGTTGCTCCCGATGGTGACGTTCCACCGCGAGGTGGTGGCGTTGGTGCTGCACTCCCAGGTCTTGCCCGGGAAGGCGAGGTCGGTGATGGTCGAGCCGACGTACCAGCACGTGCCACCACAGGCCACGTCCGGCTCGGGGCATGCGGAGCCCGAGCACTCGCCGGCCTTGTTCACCTCGAGGATCGGGTCGGGCGGCGGGTCGGTCCGCACCGTGACCGAGTCGGACTTGCTGGCCCGGCCCGAGTCGCTGATGGTCACGGTGTAGGTGTAGGACGTGTCCCAGTTGGGCGCGGTGTCCGTGCCCGACCGGCTTCCCGCGCCGGTGCCCGTGGTGAACTGCTCCACCTGCGTGCCGCCACGCTTGACCGTGACGGTCGCGGCCTTGCCGTTGGGGTTGTAGCTGACCCGCCAGTTGACCTTGTTCCCGTCGACGCTCGCCGAGATCGACGGCGTGCCCAGCGGGCCGTAGGTGGTCACGTTCTTCGACGTCGAGGGGCCGCAGGAGTCGCCCGCGCCAGAGCCGCCGGAGGAGTCGTTGCAGGCCCGCAGCTGCACCTGCGTCGAGTTGCCGTTGGTGAAGCCGGTGATCGTCTTGGTCTGCTGGCCCGCGCCCTCCGGCGGGTAGGTCCAGCTGCCGCACGAGGAGCCGTTGCGCACGCACTCGACCCGGTTGGTCTTGCCGTGCGAGGCCCGCGGCGTGAACACGATCTCCGCGGTGCCGTTGGCCCCGGTCGGGGTCGCACTGGCGAACGAGACGGCGTCGGGGGTCGCCGCCGCCTCGACCTTGCCACCCGCGGAGTAGCTGGAGATGTGCGCCTCCGGCGAACCGCCGGACGTGGTCTCCCGAGGCGAGGTCGCTTCCGCGTTGCGGGCCCGGACGGCGTAGGTGTAGATCGTGCCGTCGTTGGTGACGTCGTCGCGGCAGCTGGTCTCGGTCACCCAGGAGCAGACGATCTTCTCGCCGGTGCCGCCGGTGCGGCGTACCTCGTAGGTGACCGGGGCAGGACCGTTCGGCGCGACCGGGCTCCACGAGACCGTCACGGTCTTGCCGGAGTTGTTGGCCGTGTTGGCGAACTCGAAGGTCGGGGTCGCCGGAGTGTCCGGCTTGCCTGCACCCATCCCTTCGACGGTCGCGGTCGGACCCTTGTTGGTCTTCACGCCCTTGTCGTTGAGCGGCACGACCGTGAACTGCACGGGGTCGCCGTTGGAGCTGACCGCCGCCGGATAGGTGGTCTGACCTGCGGAGATGTCCTTGATGCCGCCGCCGGGCCAGCTGATCCGGTATTTCTGCACGTCGGAGCAGTCGCACGGCGCCGGCTTGCTCCAGCTCAGCTCGACCTTGTGGTCGCGCTGGCGGGTGACGCGGAGGTTCTGCACCGGACCGGTGTAGGCGTCGGGCTCACCCTCGGCCGAGTTGCTCCACTCACGGCTCGGACCGACGGAGTTCACCGCGCGCACGCGGAAGTCGTAGACGACGCCGTTCTTCAGCCCGGTGATCCGGCATGAGGTCGACGGGCAGTCCTGGACGTGGTCGCCGTTGGCCTCCACCTCGTAGCGCTGGATCGGGTCGTCGCCGTTGTCCTTGGGCGCGTTCCACGACAGCGCGACCACGTTGGAGAGGAAGTCGGAGGTCGTACGCAGCCCCGTCGGCGCGCCCGGGACGTCGATGACGTCCACCTCGATGACGCCGGTGGCCTTCACCCGCTTGGAGTCCTTGCCGGAGTCGCTGACCTCGATCGCGTAGCGATAGTGGCCGTGCCCCTCCTCGGGGGTGTTGAAGGTGATCTTCGAGCCGCTGACCTTGCCCATGTCGGGCGAGTCGCCGTCGACCGGGTCGAGCTTGGTGACCACGATCTCCTGCGACTCCGACGGCACCGGTGTCTGCAGATAGCTGGCCATGTCGATCGCGACCGTCTTCCCGGCCTCGGTCTGCAGCGGCTTGATCGGCGAGAGCGACGGCGCCGGCAGCGCGATGACGGTGACCAGGAGCTGGCCGGTCGCGTCGGTGCCCTCCACCCCGATCTCCAGGGCACCCTGGGCACCGGCGTCGGCGTGCTCGGCGGTGAGTCGCAGGCCGCCGTCCTCCGGCTCGACCTCGACGCCGTCGAGCCCGTCGCCGACCTCGGCGGTGAAGTCGAGATCGTCGGCGTCACCCGGGTCGGCGGTCCACACGTGGCAGATGGCGGCGATGTCGACCAGCGCGCCGTTGCCGCTCTCCGGGACCTCCACCGGGGTGCTCGGACAGTTGATCTCCGGCTCCTCCTTGCCGATCTGCACCGGCAGGGAGATCACCGAGAGGTGGGCGTCCGCGGAGGTGATCTTCTCGCGGTCGGCGACCTCGAAGGTCAGGGTCGCCGGGCCCTTGGTCTCACCGGCGGTGACCTTCACGGTCGTCGCGGTGGTGTCACCGGTGTTGAGCATGCCCTCGGGCGCGGCCACGATCTTGTCGGTCGTGGTCAGCACGACCGGGTCGCCCTCGGGGTCCTCGACGTAGTCGGTGATGTCGACGTTCTTCGTCTCGCCGGGGTTCAGCTGGAGCTCGGAGCCGGGCTTGAGGTAGGGGGCGTCCTTGGGACGGGCGGGGACGTAGATCGAGCCGACCGCCTGGGCACCGTCGGGGTCGGTGACCCGGTAGGTCCACACCCGGGTCGTGTCACCCACCGGCAGGGTCACCTTGCCGTCGTCGATCTTCGGCTTCGCCTCGTCCTCGCCGACCGAGGGACCCTTGACCGCGTCGACGGTGAGGTCCTCGAGCGCGTCGTCGATGTCGGTCACCTTGGACATCACGTCGACGGTCGTGGTCGACGAGTCGCCCTCCGGGTGGGCCACCACGATCCCCGCCATCGGCGGGTTGTCGTAGCCCTCCTGATAACGGATCGCGAGCTCGCCGGTGTCCTCGTGGAGTCCGGTGGTGGCGCGATAGGGGATGTGCTGGAAGGGCTCCTCGGAGCCTCCCTGGACCGTGACGATGCCGTCGGAGCGCTGCTTGACGTTCGAGCCCTCCGCCGCGTCGGTCGAGGCCAGGTGCAGCTCCGTCCCCGGCGTACGCAGGTCGTTGGCGAGCACGTCGTAGGTCAGCTTCTTGGCGGGGTCGAGCGTGACCAGGTCGTCGACGGCGACCGGGCGCTGCGGTGCACCCGGCGCGACCACGGCGACGCGCACCGTGCCGGTCGCGACGGCACCGAACGGGTCGCTGACCTCGTAGGTGAACTCGTCGGTGCCGGCCGCGTTGGGGAACGCCTGGTAGGTGATCGTGTTGGCGCCGTGGGCCAGCACCCGCCCGAAGGACGGCGCGCTGTTGATCCTGGTCACCGAGACCGAGTCGCCGTCGGGGTCCGTGCCGACCGTCGGCAGCCGCAAGGTCACCTCGTCACCCTGGACCACCCGCGACTCCAGCGCCTTCGGCGCGGGCGCGGAGTTGTCGGCCTTCTTCTTCGGCAGCGGCTTGATGTGGATGCGGATGTTGCCCGAGGAGTGCTCCGCGGAGGGGTCCCCGGTGTTCTGCACGACGTAGCGGACGTCGACGTCGACCGGACCCTTCACATCGTCGGGGGCGACGTAGCGGACCCGGTTGCCGTCGATGTAGGCCTCGCCGACCGTCGGCTGGCCCAGCACCTGCAGCTGGCCCTTGGTCTCGATGGTCTGGTCGACGACCAGACCGACCGGGTCGCCGCTCGGCGTGGAGTCGTTGTCGAGTACCGGGATCGAGACCGAGTCGGCGGCCCTCACCGTGGCCTCGTCGTCCACCGCCTCGGGGGCGTTCTCGGCGCCACGCAGCGCCGGGCGCTGGCTCACCGTCACCGACCCCTCGGCCTCGGCCGCGCCGTTGCTGATGGTGTAGCGGATGGCCTGGGTGGACGGGTCGATGTCGGGCTTGGACGCCTGGATACGCAGCCAGCGGCCGTCGAGCACCGCGACCGTCAGATCGCTGTCACCGACCGGCTCGGCATGGGTCACGGCGAGGAGCCGGCCCCGGGAGTCGTAGTCGTTGGCGAGGACGTCGAGGGTGCGGGTCGAGGTGCCGAGCACGGCGGTGGTGTCGGGCGTCGCGATCGGCTCGTCCGCGGCCTGGGCGGCGGGTTTCACGTCGACACGGATCTTCGCGGAGGCGGGCTTGGCCGCCCCGAACCCGGCGTTGTAGCTGAGCTGGTAGGTGCCCGGCGAGCTTCCGCGGGCCCGCACCACGCCGGTCTCCCGGTCGGTGCTCACCTCGAGGCCACCCTTCGGCGGGACGTCACCGGCAAGGGTGAGGCTCGCATCGAGGTTGGACGGGTCGGCTCCGGGGATGTCGTTGTCGAGCGGACGGATCGTCACCCAGGAGCCCTGGGTGCCCTCGGCGACGTCGTCCTTCGGCTCCGGGGATGCGGTGGTGGCCCCCGCGACGATGTTGATGCGTACCTTGTCCTTCGACGGCTTGCCACCGGTGCTGACCTGGTAGCCGAGGCTCTCGTTGCCGGTGGCGTCCGTGGCCGCGGTGTAGCGGATCAGGCCGTCCGGTGTCACGCTCGCCTTGCCCTTGGACGCGGTCGGGGACTGTGCGGTGATCGGGTCGCCGTAGCGCTCGTCGCGCCAGTCACCGACCACCGGGATCTCCACGGTGCCGCCGGCGGCGACGGTGTAGTCGGTCGGCGTGTAGTGCTCGCGCAGGGTCGGCTTGCCGGTGCCACCGGAGCCCTCGATGGAGAGCTCGACGCTGGCGTCGTCCTGCCCGGCCTTTCCCTTGATCCCGTCGTCGACGGTGTATTTGAAGCTGGTCCTCTTGCCCTCGGCCGACTCCGGCGTGGTGACCAGGATCGACTGCCGGTCGGGGGCGATGGTGGCCTCGACGCCCTTGACGGAGGCCTTGCCGACCGAGACCACGCTCAGGATCGAGTCCTTGGCCGAGGAGTCGTTGTCGAGGACGTGCAGGACCGTGGTGCGGCCGGCTCGGGCTCCCAGCTGGTCGTCCTTGGCCTTCGGGGCCTGGGCGGCCTTGGTCTGCTGCTGTTGCTTGTCCTTCTTCTGGTTCTGCTTCTGGGTCTGCGGCTGGAACGCCTCCCAGTTGGAGATCTTCTTGATGTCGGCGCCGTCGATCTCCCAGACATCGCCGTTGCGCAGGTCGTTGAGCACCAACTGGCCGCGGTTGACCCGGAACTCCAGCTCGGCGGCCGGGCCGAGCGTCGGGATCTCACCCAGGACCGGCTCGCCCTCGCCGCACTGGGTCACCACCGATCCGGTCGAGCCGTTGGCCCAGGCACCGAAGACGCAGTCGCGCAGCCGCACCGGGGCCGCGGGGTCGCCGGCCGACTCGGCGATACGGCGGATCTCGCCGTTGCGCAGGTCGACGGCCTTGAGGCCCTCCCCGTCGCCGACGAGGACGTCCTTGGCCTTGGCGGAGGGCTGCTGGAGCACCGCGCTCTCCGCGGTGTCGCCGAAGTCCTGGGCCACGTCGGAGCCCTTGGAGGCGCCGAGCAGCCAGCCGACGCCGTCGAGGGTGATCACCTCGTCGCCGACGACAGTCGCCGAGGTCGGGGTCTCCGCGTACTCGGGAGCCTTCGGGAGCTTGGTCTCCTCGGGCTTCGCGAACCGGTCACCGTCCGGCGCGAAGGCGGTCAGCGTGCGCTTGCCGGCGGAGACGGCGTACGCGGTCCCGTCGGTGCCGACGGTGAGGACCGTGTCCGCGCCGACCGTCTCGACGGGCTTCGTGGAGGCGGAGAGATCGGAGAGGTCACCGACACCGGTGGCGGGGTCGACGGAGGTGAGCCAGACCTTGCCGGTCTTCTGCTCGGCGACACCGATGGTGTTGCCGCCCATCACCACGCGGCTGTCCTTCACGGTCACCGCGTCGTCGTCGCGACCCTCGGCGAGCTTGGTGTTGACCGGCGTGATCGTGCGGGCGTCACGGTCGACGGAGGCCACCGCGATGCCGTTCTGCACCACGTCGAGACCGGCGCGCTCGGACCTGGACCCGGCCTCGTTGCCGGCCCAGACGACGCCGTCGAGCTGGGCGACGGGACGGTTCTGCCGGCCCAGGGTGCCCCAGGACTGGTTGGTCACCCAGATGCCGCCGTCGTCGAGATCGGCCTTGTGGACGGGATAGCCCGTCGACTGGATCGCGTAGACGGTCAAACCGCCCGCAACCACCGCAAGAGCGGTCCAGGACGCGATGGAGGTCCGATGACGCCGCATCCACCCGGGCGCCATCCCGAAACGTGCCACCAAGACTCTCCCCAAGTCCTTCCGTGCAAATGGCCAGCCGACACATGGGCCGGGCTTACTCTAAGCGGGCGTCGGGATTGAAGCCACACGAATGAGCCAAACGTGGCCCACGGCTCAGTGAACACGCTCACGGATACCGTACGTGATGTTCTAAAGTGTCCGCTTCCAGCGTCACTATTTCGCATCCTGACCAGGATGTCCGATAAAAGGAAACCGCATGACCGCATACCCAGCCCTGCGCGCCGCGGGAGCGACTGACGTCGGCCGGGTCCGCGAAGTGAACGAGGACTCGTTCGTCATGCTGCCCGCGGTGGCCGTCGTCGCCGACGGGATGGGCGGTCACGCCAGTGGCGACGTCGCCAGCGCGCTCGCGGTGGAGACGTTCCAGAGCCGCTTCGCGACCATCTGCCCGGTTCCCGAGGACATCGTCGACGCCGTGCACGCCGCCAACTCGGCGATCACCTCGGAGGCGGCCCGCAACTCCGACAAGCAGGGCATGGGCACGACCCTGACCGGGGTCGCGCTGGTCGAGTCCGAGGGCGCACCCCACTGGCTGGTCTTCAACGTCGGCGACTCGCGCGTCTACCGGCTCTCGCCCGCAGGCGCGACCCAGGTGACCGTCGACCACTCGGAGGTGGCCGTCATGGTCCAAGCGGGGATGATCACCGCCGCCGAGGCCCGCGTCCACCCGCTGCGCAACGTCATCACCCGGTCCCTCGGCACCCTCCCGGGGCCCGAGCCGGACACCTGGCTGATGGCCGTCGCGCCCGACGACATCTTCCTGCTCTGCTCCGACGGCCTCACCGGCGAGCTCGAGGACCAGGAGATCCACGAGATCGTGTCGAAGACCCTCGGAGTGGGCGGAAGCATCGACAACCTGGCTCAAAGGCTGGTGGACGCCGCGGTTGCTTCGGGTGGGCGCGACAATGTCACCGTGGTACTCGTGACACCCCCGCCCTCGCTCTTCGCCGCCCCTGCGGAAACCGACGTGTCGACGTCGGCCTCCGCCCGATCTGAAGCGGACGTCTCGGCGCATCATGAGTGACACCGCCACTTACTGTGCTGGGCACTGGCTGGCGTTGCGGGGCGACCGGTGCTGGGCGCTGGTCCAGCTCGGACCGGGTGACCCCCGGGTCAGCGGCGTCCAGGCCGCGCTGGCCGATCCCCACCCGGTCGACGCGATCGCCGGGCTGCTCTCCGCCGACGGGCCGCGAGCCCCGGGCTTCGCGCTGATCGGGCGCGAGGGCCCGCGGGTGCGATACGCCGTGCGCTCCCCTGCCAAGGTGACCGCGGTCGTCAACGAGGTGCCGGTCTTCATCGACGGCATCGATGTCGTCGGCAAGTGGGCCGACGGCCACTTCGCCGCCGTCCCCGAGCGGGCCGAGCTCGCCAACGGCGCCTGGGGCGGGATGGAGGAGGACCAGCCCCTGGTCGACACCGCCCACGCCCGCTCGCTCGACGTCGTCTTCGACCCCGACTACTACGTCCAGGTGCAGCAGCAGGTCGACGCGACCATGGCGCCGCCGCTGGACCACACGATCCGACGCTCGGACCTGGCCGCGGCCCCTCCGCCCGCCGCGCCGCCTCCGGCGATGCCGAGCGCCGCGTCGTTCCAGAGCCCTCCCCCGGCCCCGGTCCCGCCGCCACCTGTGGCGCCCTCCCAGCCCGCGCCCGAGTCGAAGAAGGGCATCATCGACGGGCTGCCGTGGCGCAAGAAGGGTGCCAAGAAGCCCGACCCGAACGCCTGGGGTCCGCCGGACCGGCAGGCGTCACCGCCGCCCGCGATGCCGCCCGCGGCGCCTCCGCCGCCGATGCCCGCGCCCGCTCCGGCGCCTCCCCCGATGGCCGCGCCGACCCCACCCTCCGACATGGCCACCCGGGTCCGTGACGTCGCGACGCCGACCCCGGTGCCGCCCGCGGGCGGGCCGACGGTGTGGGCGGTCTACTGCCCGCAGGGCCACGCCTCACCGCCCTACTCGCCGACCTGCCGCATCTGCCGGATGACGCTGCCCCCGCACCAGCAGCCGGTCTCGGTCCCGCGCCCCGCGCTGGGCCAGCTCAAGCTGGGCGACGGCCGGATCGTCGTCCTGGACCGGGGTGCAGTGTTCGGGCGGTCGCCGCGCGCGGATGCCAGCGGCAACACGGGGGCGGGTGGCGTACCTCCGCATCTGGTGAAGGTGATGCTGCCCGACATCAGCCGACTGCACACCGAGGTGCGCCTGGAGGAGTGGCAGGTCCTCGTACGCGACCTGGGCTCCGCCAACGGGACCTACCTGACCCTGCCCGGCGGGCGTCCGCAGCAGATGCGGCCGATGGAGGAGTACGCGCTGGAGCCCGGCGCCGTGGTCAGCCTCGCCGGTTCGATCAACCTGAACTACGAGGTTCTCGGGTGAACGCGACACCACACCCCGAGCTCGGTCCCGAGCTTCCCGGGATGACCTGCCTGGGCCGGCTCGGCTCCGGCGGCTTCGCCGACGTCTACCTCTACGAGCGCCACCACCCGAAGGTCCGGGTCGCGGTGAAGCTGATGCGGTCCTCCGACCTCGCCGAGGCGCAGCGGGCGCAGTTCGCCGCGGAGGCGGCGGTGATGGCCGAGCTGGCCGAGCACCCGTTCATCGTGCCGGTGCACAGCGCCGGCGAGACGCCGGACGGCCGCCCCTACCTGGTGATGGGCTACTACCCCAACGCCGACCTCGGTGCCCGCGTACGCAACAACCCGATGAAGGTGCAGGACGCGCTGCGCTTCGGGATCCAGATGGCCTCCGCCGTCGAGACCGCCCACCGCGCCGGGATCATCCACCGCGACATCAAGCCGTCCAACATCCTGCTCTCCCGCTACGACGTGCCGGGCCTGGCCGACTTCGGCATCGCCGGCCGTCCGCGCGACGACGAGGGCGACATCGGGGTCTCGCTGCCGTGGTCGCCGCCCGAGGTCCTCACCTCGGCGTCCAACGGCTCGGTCGCCTCCGACGTCTACTCGCTGGCCGCGACCGTCTGGCACCTGCTCGTGGGCCGCTCGCCGTTCGCGGAGCGGGGCAACAACTCCGACCGTGCTGTCTTCTCCCGCATCCTGCACACCCCTCCCCCGGCCACGGGGCGGCCCGACGTACCTCCGTCTCTGGACCGGGTCCTGCAGCAGGCGATGGCGAAGGACCCGACCTACCGGCCGCGGACCGTCCTCGACCTGGCCCGCCACTTCCAGCGGATCGAGCAGGAGCTCCGGCTGGGCCGCACCGAGGTGCAGGTGCTCGACCGCGACGCCGGCGGCACCGGGTCGATCCCGGTCGTCCCGATGGTGCCGGCCTCACGCGGCGAGGGGCCGACCACGGGTTCCGGCCGAGCCCACCTCCCCTCCCCGCCTGCCGACCCGGAGCTGGAGAAGGCCACCGAGCTCAAGCCGCCCTCCCAGGTCATCGCGCAGGCACCGATCACCCAGCCTCCGGCCTCCCTGGCATCGGCACCGGTGGACCCCAGCTCGGCCTCGTCCGACCGCACCCGGTTCAGCTACCCGCGCGCGGAGGAGGGCCCGTCCGTCCTCACCGGCGCACGCCCGGCCGAGTCCCGCAGCAAGACACCCGCGATCATCGGCGTGGTCGTCCTCTTCCTCGTCGCTGCCGTCATCGGCATCGTGCTCTCCCGCGGCGGCGAGGACGAGAAGCCCGACGAGGTCCCGCCCCCGCCGGTCGAGACCGACCTCCCCGGCGTCACCGGCCCCGCGGCCCCCGGGAAGGTCAAGGGCGCGCTCGAGGGGAACCGCGCCGTCTTCACCTGGTCCGGCGTCCCCGGGGCGACCGGCTACAAGTGGGTCGGCGACAACGCCACGAGTGGCAGCGTGAGCCGCCCCAAGGCGGTCGTACGCCTCGACGGCGCCACCAAGGTCTGCATCCAGGTCCGCTCCCTCGGCGAGGACGGCAACGTCTCCCAGGGCGCCGCCCAGGCCTGCGTCAGCAAGTAGCGGCCGCGCCTCTGAGCCGGCTTCAGAGCCCCTGCCAGTCCGGCTTCCCGGCGTAGACCTCGCGGTAGTAGTCGCGACGTACGAGGCGGGAGGCGGCGGCCTCGTCCAGGAGGACGGAGACGTGGCCGTGAAGCTGGAGCACGGAGGCCGGGCAGGTCGCCGAGACCGGGCCCTCGACCGCGGCCGCGATGGCCTCGGCCTTGCCCTCTCCGGTGGCGAGGAGCAGGAGGTGGCCGGCTCGGGTGATGGTGCCGAGCCCCTGGGTGAGTACGTGGCGCGGCACCGCGTCGGGAGAGCCGAAGAAGCGCGCGTTGTCCTTCCGCGTCCTCGCCGTGAGGGTCTTGATCCGGGTCAGCGAGGCCAGCGAGGAGCCGGGCTCGTTGAAGGCCAGGTGGCCGTCGGAGCCGATGCCGAGGATCTGCACCTCGATCCCGCCCGCGGCCACGATCGCCGCCTCGTAGCGCTCCCCCGCCGTCGGCAGCGTCTCCTCGGTCGGGTCGGGGCCGTGCACCCGCTCGGGCGGGACACCGATCGCGTCGGTGAACTCCCGCCGGATGGTCGCCAGATAGGACTGCTCGTGCCCGTCAGGGAGGCCGACGTACTCGTCCAGGTTGAACGTCCGCACGCCCTCGTAGGAGGGCCCGTTCCCTGACCGGGCGCGGCGGATGAGCTCCTCGTACGTCGCCAGCGGCGTCGAGCCGGTGGCCAGACCCAGCACCGCGGGGGTGCCGGCGGCAGCCCGGCGGCGTACGACCTCTTCGATCGTGTCCGCGGCGAGGGAGGCGACCTCCGCGGCGGTGTCGAGGACAACTACTTCCATGTCAGTCCTTCGTCGGGGCGATCGTCGGCGCGGTCGCCGCTGTGATCGTCGATGTGATCGGCTGGGTGATCGGCGTGATCAGAGCGGCGCCGATGGCGGCGACGGGGGCGGCCGAGACCACCCGCAGGCGCGAGGCGAGCTCCAGGGACGCGAGGAACGGCGAGCTCTCGGCCTGCCTGGTGAGCGCGATCGCGACGGCTTCCCGTAGCGGCTCACCGACCGACGCGACGCCGCCGCCGATGACGACGCGCTCGGGGTCGACGGCGAGAGCGAGGGCGCGTACGGCGGCGGCGACACCGGTGGCGAACCGGTCGCGGACCTCGACGGCTGCCGGGTCGCCCGTGGATGCCGCGGCGAAGAGCGCCGCGGCAGGGTGGCCGGAGGACGTCGGCCAGGCGGCCGCGAGCGCGGCACCCGAGGCGACCAGCTCGAGGCAGCCACGCTGGCCGCACCCGCACACCGGGCCCTCCGGGTCGACCGGGAGGTGCCCGACCTCGCCGGCGGCGCCGTGGAAGCCGCGGCGGAGCGCGCCGCTCAGGTAGAGACCGGCGGCCAGGCCGGTGCCGAGCGAGAGGTAGACCAGGTCGTCGACGTCCTCGACCGCGTGCGCGCCGAGGGTGGCCGCGTTGGTGTCGTTCTCGAGCGTGACGACCGCTCCCGTCCGCTCGCCGAGGAGTGCCGCGAGCGGGAAGGCGTCGCCGTCCAGCCCCAGGTTGACCGCGTGCTTCACGGTGCCCGCGCGGGTGTCGACGATGCCCGGGATGCCGACGCCGATCGAGCTGATCTCGCCGCCGTCGAGTGCTTCACGCAGGCTCGCGACCACGGCGGCCGCGCTCTTGACGACGCCCTCGGCTCCGAGGGTGGTGGCGGCGCGGTCCTCGGCCAGCACGGCCCCGTCCGCGCCGATCGCGATGCCGTGGATCTTGGTGCCTCCGATGTCGAGGCCGACCCGTGCGCCGTTCACCGGCGGTGTCCTTCGCTTGTCGAAGGGTTCCAGCCCGCTCGTCGAAGGACCTCGGTCACGGCCGTCACGCCGGGCAGCGAGTAGCCCTGCGGGCACAGTCGTGGCACCCCCGTCCCGTCGTACGTCCCGGGCCACCCCCACTCCACCAGCACCGCCGTCCCCCGGAGCTCGGCGACGGTCCGGCCGACCTCGGGACGCCGGTGAGCGTCGCGTACCTGCACGATGAGGGGTGCGTCGGGGAGATCCGGGAGCGGGTCGCCGGGCCGGACGACCACGTCCGGCGGCAGCCCCCACGGCACGTCGCCCACGGCGATGTTGGCCGCGGTGTCGACGGTCACCACCCGGGCACCGGCCAGGTCCGGCAGGGCGGTGAGGTCGCTGGCCGCGGCGAGCGCCCGGCGGGCGCCCTCGAGCGAGCGCTCCTCGAACCGGGGGTCGAGCGCGCCGTCGGGCCGCTGCTGCGCAGCGGTGAGGTCGGCGAGCAACCGGTCGATGCGAGCGACCGCGTCCTGGAGCCGCTCCAGCGCGAGCTCACCGGACTCGACCGCGGCCACGATCGCGGCGGTCGTCTCGTGGACCAGCGAGGTCGGCTTCTCGGGGCCGAGGAGGAGCAGGTCGGCGCCTGCCTTCAGGGAGAGCACCGCGGCGGCCGGGATCCCGCGCGGCTCCGAGGCACCCGCCATGTCGAGGGCGTCGGAGACGATCGGCCCCTCGTAGCCGAGCTCGCGCAGCAGCCCCAGCACCGGCGCGGAAAGCGTGCCGGGAAGTTCCGGGTCCAGCGCCGGAACCACGATGTGGGAGGTCATCACCGAGGCGGCTCCGGCCTCGGCGGCCGCCAGGAACGGGACCAGCTCACGCTCACGCAGGGTCTCCATCGTGGCCCCGAGAACAGGAAGGGCGACATGACTGTCCTGCCCGGTGTCGCCGTGGCCGGGGAAGTGCTTGACGCACGCGGCGACCCCGGTCGACTCCAGGCCCTTCACCCACGCCGCGACGTGCTTGGCCGCGATGCCGGCGTCGTGGGAGAACGACCGGGTCGCGATCACCGGGTTGTCGGGGTTGGAGTTCACGTCCGCCACGGGTGCGAGGTCGAGGTTGACGCCCGCCCTGGCCAGCCGCACCCCGATGGCCCGGCCGGTCTCCTCGGTGAGCGCCAGGTCGTCGGCGGCGCCGAGGGCAGCGGCCCCGAGCACCGAGGACCCGGTGAGTGCCTCCAGACGGGTGACGTCACCGCCTTCCTCGTCGATGGTGATCACCGGGGTCCAGCCGCCCTTGGCGGATGCGGACCGGATCTCGGTCGACAGGCTGCGTACGGACTCCTCGCCGCCCGCCGTGTTGGTGCCGAACAGGCAGATGCCGCCGAGACCGTCGCGGAGCAGGTCGGCGTAGTCGGCGGGCAGCGTCGCTCCGGCGAAGGCGGGCACCTGGACGCGCAGCGCCAGCGTCTCGAGGGAAGGCTCAGGCATCACGACACCCCCAGCTCACCGGCGAGGACGAGCACCGCCGCGCCGACGATGACGACGTCCTCGCCGAGCGTCGACGTACGGAACTCCAGCGGCTCGCCGCTGACCGGCATCGTCCGCTCGCGGATGATCCGGTCGGCGGTCTCGCGCAGCGTCCCGTCGAGCAGATCGGCCGGTCCGGAGAGGACCAGCTCGTGAAGGTTGAGCGTTCCGACCACAGGCGCCAATGCCTTTCCAAGGTGTTCTCCGGCTTCCACGAGCGCATCGTCGTGGGCCGTTTCCAGACGTTCCCTCAGGCGCGGCACCGCCAGGAAGGTCTCCAGGCAGCCCGTGCGGCCGCACGCGCAGAGCGGGCCCTCGGGGTCGACGGTCACGTGTCCGACCTCACCGGCCGCGTCGACGAACCCGTGGAGCAGCGCCCCCTCGAGCACGAGCCCCGCACCCACACCGGTGCCGACCCGTACGAGCATCAGGCCGCCGTCACCGGACTGCCCGAAGGTGTACTCCCCCAGCACGGCCGTGTTGGCGTCGTTGGCGACGTAGGTCGGCCGGCCGGTCTCGCGGCGCACCTGCTCGGCCAGGGCGACATCGGTCCAGCCCAGGTTGGGCGCGGCGATCACGGTGCCGTCGGCCGAGACGACACCGGGACTGCCGATCCCGATGCCCAGGATCGGCCGGTCGGTGCTCGCGATCAGCGCGGTGACCAGATCCTTCACGAGCCGCACCGCGTCGCTTCCGGTGCGACCCTCGCGACACCGGGTGGTGCGGTGGACGACGTCGCCGGTCAGATTGAGCACGGCTCCCGCGACCTGGTCGTCACCGGAGACGTCGATGGCCACGATGTGCGTGGAGTCGGCGGCCAGGCCGACCAGCATCGGCGGCTTCCCGACCCGGCTCTCCACCGGCGCCCCGAGCTCCTCGACCAACCCGTCCTCGAGCAGGCTGCCGACCAGGTCGGAGACCGTCGCCCGGGTCAGACCGGAGGCGCGAGCCAGGTCGGCGCGGCTCGCCGGACCCACCGCGAAGAGGTGCTGGAGCACCAGGGAACGGTGATGACGCCGCGCATCCTCCTGCAGCAATTTCCCGATCGGCCGCAACGTACGCCGTCTCGCCTTGGACATGTTTGTTAGTCCATCGTACTTATTAATGATGCGTCAAGTCGACACGGCGAATTTGCCCAGCCCGCGGGCAGAAAACGGCACATCGAGCTCAGATGATGGCCGCGAGCTGCGCGCGGGTCGGGACGTACGGCTCGATCCGAAGAACCATGTGGGCCTCCTCGGGGGTGCGATTGCCCTTGCGGCCGTTGCACCTGCCGCACGCCGCGACGGTGTTCATCCATGTCCATCTCCCGCCGCGTGACTGTGGCAGCAGGTGGTCGATGGTGCGGGCATGACCGCCACAATAGGCGCAACGGTGCTGGTCGCGCTTGAGCACTCCCTCCCGGGAGTAGCCGGCCGGCCGATACATCCAATGCATGGCGATGTAGCGGACCAGCCGCACCGCCTTGGGCCATGGATGTGGCCCGATCATCTTGTCGCCCTGTTGCTCGTGAACCACCGCCACCTCACGGAACAGCATCCGCACGGCGTGCTTGAAGGAGACCCTCCCGAGCGGCTCGAAGGAGGCGTTATACAGGGTCACGGCACCCATGGTCGTGGTCATACTCGGTTACCTCCCAGGAGAGTCGGATAGAGATCGCGCGCTGAACGGACAGAAACAAAAAGGGCCGCCCCGACGAGACAGACATGTCTCGCAGGAGCGGCCCGGAGTGATCCGGTGCGGCTATGCACCCAGGTCACTGTCGGCTCCCGCGAGCATGAGGGTCGCGCTCGTGCGCAGCGGTCAGCGACCAGGCCGCCGGGGCGGTGGTCGAGTGCTGCGTGCTCATGCGTGGGCCCTTCAAAGGTCAGGTGTCTTTGCCCGGCGGTGAGACCGGGTGCTACCAGAATAGAGCGAACACCCTCCACCTACCAACGGTTTTCGCAGGTCAGGAGCGTGTCTTTCCGGTTAACTACGCCCGACGTACGCCGTTTGGGGCCGTTAGCGCGAACAGGCTCGCATCTCGAGGTGCCCACAGATGGACAGAGGCTCAGCCAATGAGCCAACTCGGGGTATGGTCGCAACCATGGGCCTGACCTCTACCGAGCTGATCGACCTCGTCCTCGACGCCGAGACCTGGACGTCCTGGGACACCCCGCCGTCATACGGCGACCTTCCCGAGGCGTACGCCGCCGACCTGGTGAGGGCCCGGGAGCGGGCAGGCACGGACGAGTCGGTGGTCACCGGGGAGGCCCGGATCGCCGGACGTCGGGTGGCCGTCGTGCTCTCCGAGTTCCGGTTCCTCGCCGGGTCGATCGGGCGGGCATCGGCCGAGCGACTGATCGCGGCCGTGGAGCGGGCGACGCGCGAAGGACTGCCGCTACTGGCCGGTCCGGCCTCCGGCGGCACCCGGATGCAGGAAGGCACCCCGGCGTTCGTGCAGATGGTGCGTATCGCCGAGGCGGTCACCCGCCACAAGGCGGCCGGTCTCCCCTATCTCGTCTACCTGCGCCACCCCACGACCGGCGGCGTGATGGCCTCGTGGGGATCGCTGGGTCACGTCACCGTCGCCGAGCCGGGTGCGCTCCTCGGCTTCCTGGGCCCGAAGGTCTACGAGGTGCTCAACGGCCGCCCCTTCCCCTCCGGCGTCCAGGTCGCGGAGAACCTCTTCGCGCACGGCCTCGTCGACGGTGTCGTACCTCCCGACGAGCTCGCCGGGCTGGTCGACCGCGTGCTCACCATCCTCGACCTCCGCCCCGAGAAGTCACCCCGGCCGGCCGAGGCGTCGCCCGCGACGGCCGACGCGGGCGACTTCTCGGCGGTCGACACCTCTTCGACACGGCGGTGGACACCTACGGTGGCGCGGACATCGCGGTCAACACCACCGGGATGGTGCTGCGCAAGCC